>JAGVLI010000594.1 GCA_020054355.1 Planctomycetales bacterium
CCATGCGTTAACCGGTCTCGTCCCCGCGTTGGCTTCGTCTTCCACCGCCCAGTAACCGATGGGCATCGGGTGGATAAAATGAATATACCAGGCGTTATACAACACAGCCCAGGGTTGCCGGTACTCCGGCTACCTTGCCATTCTCTACGCCGAAGGCGTTGCATAACACAGCCCAGGGTTGCCGGTACTCCGGCTACCCTGGGAATTGGCAACCATTTTGACTTTCTACCCCGAAGGGGTTGCATAAACCGATGTTGACGAGTTTATGCAACCCCTTCGGGGTAGATGACACGACTACTTGCCGAAACCCAGGGTAGCCGGAGTACCGGCAACCCTGGGCTATGTTATGTAACGCCTTCGGCGTAAAAACCGGCACGGCAACCCTGGGCCGTTCGGCGTAAAAACCGGCACGGCAACCCTGGGCCGTATTGTAAAACGCCCTCGGCGTAGATGCACTTGGACAATCCTCATTCCCGGCCGACTTACTGACAAATGCGCTGAAAATTAAAGTTCTTTGAGGCTGAGCTTGGCTCCAGGGTTCTATTTTCCAAGTGTCGCCCTTTAATTTTCAGCGCAGCTGTCAGTAGAATTACTGATATTCTACTTCCTCACCTGATTCAGTAGTTCCAGCACGGTCGCGGTGATCTTCGGCGAGGCGTCCACTTCGAGGTAGCTCGAGCGCGCCCGCCAGGTTTCGTAGCCGCCGAGCTTGTGCTGCTCCGGCGTGGGCAGGTAGCCGTTGTAGCCGTTGGCCAGCTCGATGATGCAGGTCGGCTGCAGCGGACTCTTCTTCTTGATCTCCAGGCCGATTTCCACGAAGGTCTCGCAGGGGATGGCGACGATGCCCAGTTCGCCGATGCGAATGGCTTGCAGCTTGAGGCGCACCGTGGCGGGGAAGTCCGCCAGCAGGATGGTCTCGCGGGCGTAGATTTCGGGCAGCGATTTCAACAATCCGTCCTTGGCATTCTTCACGATGTCGCGGGCCTTGGCTACTTCCTCGGCGGTGGGCTTGCGCACGCCCAACTCGATTTCCTTCTCGGCCATCGCCAGGGTGATGCCGGCGCGATGCTCGATCTTCTGGTAAGCGGGCAGGACGGCTTGCGAGACGCTCTCGGCGACCACGCGGATTTGCTCGTACTCGGCGCGCTTGCCGGGCGCAGCGCCGGCGAAGTTGACGTTGTTGATGTCGCCGCTGGTGGCGTTCGACATGATGCCGACGAAGGGCGGTTCGGTCTTCTCCGTTTTCAGCAGGACGCCGATGCGCTCGGCGAAGGCGCTGAAGTAGTCGGCGGACAACGGCTGCACGCCGCCCACGTAGTGCAGGGAGTAATTTGCCAGCAGGGCGCGCGGCCGGCCGTCGGCGCCTTGCACCGACAGCACGGTGATGTCCGGATCGATCGGGCCGGCGGGTTCCACCAGGCCGGGGTTCTGGTAGCCGGGGTTCATCTTGACCGCATCGGTCAGCTTGCCGAACGGATCGGCGGCGATTGAACCGGGCTTCATCTTCCAGCGGCGGTTGAAGAGCTGGGTCGGGTCCTTACCCACGCCCCAGCCGAGTTGTGCCGGCCCCAGGTTGGCGTGCGCTTTGGCGATGCCCTGGGCGATGCGCTCGGCCAGGAACTTTTGATAGTCCTTATCCGGATCGCTCTGGAAGACGCCGGCCGCGGTCGGCGCGGTGTGCGTGTGCGTGGCGGAGATCAACATGCGTTCGGCGGGGATGCCGGTGGCTTTCGCGGCCTGGCGCTTGGCTTCGTCCAGCACTTCGCGCGGGATCATGCAGCTGTCGCAGACGACGATGGCTAACTGGGTTTTGCCGTCATCCAGCACCAGGCAGCGGGCATGCAGGCGGTCGTGTGCCGCCGTGGCCTGGCGGTCCTGCATGCCGCCGTTGACCGAGATCGGAAACTTGATGGGTGTGATGTCCATCGCGTGGGCGCCGGCCCGGAAGGGCTTCTGGGCATCCTGCGCCGGCAGTTCGACCGACCACGGCAACAGCGCGAAGTTGCAGGCGAGCAACATCCAGACAGCAAGTCGGTTCGTTGTCATGACTCATCCTTCTCTCACACGAGGTTCGTCGGTTGGCCCGCCAGGAAGTTGGCCACGTTGGCGATGGTCGCGTCCAGCAAGCGGGCGCGGGCTTCGCGCGTCGCCCAGGCAATGTGCGGGGTGATGACGCAATGCGTCGCGGCCAGCAGCGGATTGTCCGGCTGGAGCGGTTCGCGGGACACCACATCCACCACCGCCGCGGCCAACTGTCCGCGATTCAAGGCGTCGGCGAGGTCGGCCTCGACCACCAGCCCGCCGCGCGCCGTGTTGATGAGCACCGCACTCGGCTTGACCAGTTGCAAGCGCTGCCGATTCACCAGGCCGGCCGTCGCCGGCGTCAGCGGACAATGCAAGCTGATGACATCGGCGCGGGCGAACAGTTCATCCAGCGTCGCGACGGTCACGGGCGGCTTCGGAAGCGTCCGGGCATGAACCAGGACTTCCATGCCGAAAGCAGTGCCGATAGCGGCGACTTGCCGGCCAATCCGTCCGTAGCCGACGATGCCCAGGGTCTTGCCGGCCAGCTCCCATTGCGGCGTCTTCCAGAAGCAGAAGTCGGGCGACTTCGACCAGTCGCCCGCTTGCACCGCGTCCGCGTGCAAGCCGACCCGATGGCACAGGTGCAGCAGCAGGGCGAAGACGTACTGCGCGACCGAAGCGGTGCCGTATTCCGGCACGTTGGCCACCGGGATGCCACGCTGCCGGGCCGCCCGGACATCGACGCAGTCGTAGCCGGTGGCGCTGACGGCGATGAATTGCAACCGGGGCGACTGCTCGATGGCGGCGGCGGAAACGACCGCCTTGTTGGTAATCAGCACCTCGGCGGAGCGCGACCGAGTGACGACCTCTTCGGGCGAACTGCGGTCGTGCATCTCCACTTCGCCGAGCGCTTGCAGGCCGGCCCAGGAGTTGCCATCGGCCGCCAGGGTCCGGCCATCGAGGACGACGATCTTCATGGCGGCGGCTTGGCTCCGGCGGCTTGGTGGGTCAGCGCGCGTACGCTCGACTCACCGCACGGCTTTACTTGCTGTCCAGGGCCGTCTCTTGATAGAACGCTTCCAGCCACTTGCCGCCTTGCAGGACCCAGACGGCGGACACGTAGCTCTTGCTCGGCAGTTCCTTGCCCTTGTAGGTGCCCTTGAGCGTCAGGGCATAGGTCATCACGGCGGTCTCCTTGCTCAGCATCGTCACCTTGACGTCGCTCATCTGGTATTCGGACATCTTCAAATCGGGTAAAGTCTTCATCTGCACTTCCCGATTCTGCACCCCGCCGTAGTAGGCTGTGATGGCCTGGTGATTTTCCGTGACCAGCTTGCCGATGGCGACCGGGTCTTGCTTGGTGAACGCCTCGTTGAGGGCGCGCATGGCCTGCTCGATTTCCTTGACCGGCCCGTCCTTCGGCGCATCCGCGCCCAGCAGCAGCCCGACGCTCAGCATCAGCAGCAGCTTGGTTTTCATGGCCCTTCTCCTCGATAAACACCGGGCGAAACGATACTGCCCATCCGCATCAGCAAGGTATGAGAAGCGCCGGGCCGTTGCAAATGTTTTCGCGACCAAACGCCGGGCGCTTGCATGGTTGCCCGGTTGCTCAGTAGATCGATGAATGGCTGATAGCTATTAGCTGACAGCTATCAGCTATCAGTTCGATCGCGAAAACGAACCACCGAGAAGGGCGTGGATGGCCTGCTGGAACTGGAAGTGATGGCGGCGAAGAACGGCGATTCCGGCAGCTGCCTGATGGGGGAGTATCGGAAGATCGAGCTGACGCCGGCCAAGCCGTGACGGCTCACTCCTGTTCGTCAGCAGTCTTCTTCCGCGTGGCGTCCCGATCGTTCGCGTTCATGGCGGCGGAGCTGTAGCGGCCGAAGTTTTCGTCCTTCGTGTGCGCTTCCTCGGGATTCTCGCGCAGGTCGCGCTTGAAGTCCTGACGGCGATGCTTGCTGCCGGCCCGCTTGATGGTCCGCTTCAGTTCGCGGTATTGGCGTTTGTCTGGGTCCATGATGAAGGGACACTCCCGGTAACGGAAGGTTCAGTGCTCGATCCCGAATCGCTCACGCCGCCGGCGCCAGCGCCTGTTCCTTGGCTTGGGCGAAGAGATAGTTCCAGGCGGCGAACAGGCCGGGCAAGTCGGACAGCACAAAATCCCTGAACTCCTTGATGAACTGCTGTTCGTGGAGCTTGCCGAACTCCCAAGTTATCCCGTTGGAAACGCACCCGAAGATTGTCCGGGGCGGCTGCCCGTTCAGCTGTTGAGCGGCCAGCATTGTAGCCAGGCATTGCCCCCAGCCTGCGTCGAAGTCGTCCTTCTTGGCCTCGACGACCAGGACGTAGGGCGGTTGGTCGCTGACCAGACCCAGGGGCGACTTGCGCGAGAAAAAGTAATCGGGGAAGCCAGTCAGCGGTTCGCTGGTACCGAAGGGAATATGGCTCCATATCTGCAAGGAATCGCTGTAGGCTTTCCAGACTTCGCGCAGGACCGGAGCGATGACGAATTCGCTCATCGCTGACTCGGACATGCGGACGTAGACATTGACCAGGTTGAACTGCAAATCGGCGCGGAGCCGTTCGTCCACCGCGAACTCGATGGGCTGCACGAACGATCCGACCTTGACCGTGATGCCGAACGTCAGCGCTGCTTCGCCGAGGCTTTTGAAGTCGCGAACAGCCATGATCGTTTCCCCGAAGTTCGTTACTTCAAATACTTATCCAGGAAATCCACCATCTTCGGATAGGCGTCCAGGCGGTTCTTGAGCTTGGCCAGGCCGTGGCCCTCGTCCTCGTAGCGGAGATACTCCACCGGCACGTTGCGCTTCTTCAGCGCCGCCACGATCTGCTCGGCCTCGCCGACGGGCACGGGCGGGTCGTTGGCCCCGTGAATCACCATCATCGGGCACTTGATCTTGTCCACGTGGTTGATCGGGCTGATCTTCTCCAGGAATTCCTTGTGGTCGGTCAGGTTGCCGTATTCCTTTTCGCGGTGGGCGCGGCGATAGGCCCCGGTGTTCTCCAGGAACGTCACCCAGTTGGCGATGCCGACCACGTCGATGCCGGCCGCCCAGAGTTCGGGGTGGTGCGTCACCTGGGCCAGCACCATGAAGCCGCCGTAGCTGCCGCCGTAGACCGCCAGCCGTTTCGGGTCGCCCTGCTTCTGGTCGCGCAGCCACATGGCGGCGTGGGCCAGGTCCTTGACCGAATCCAGGCGCTTGGTGGTGTTGTCGAGGTTCATGTAAGCGGTGCCGTAGCCCGACGAGCCGCGCACGTTCGGGGCCAGCACCGCGTAGCCCCGGCCGACGAAATACTGGAAGAGTGCGGTGAAATTGGCCTTGGTCTGGCTTTCCGGCCCGCCGTGGGGATAGACGATCACCGGCGGCAGCCGATCGCCC
>JAGVLI010000008.1 GCA_020054355.1 Planctomycetales bacterium
CACCTTGTCCGCGGTCTTGCCCTTGGCGTCGGCGACGGCCGGGGCCTTGTCCTTGCCGCCGTCCTTGGGCTGGCGAGCACGGGCTTCCTGCACTTCCTTCAAGACCTTGCTGGGGTTGTCGCCCCAGAGTTGGAGGCCGGTGTACCATTTCTTGTCGGCCTTGTCAGCCTGCTTGGCCAGTTGCTCGGCCTTGTCGAGGTCGCCCTGTTCCAGGGCGGCGCGGGCGTTGGCCAGCAAGCCCTTGCCGTCGAGCTTGTCGCCCCGCGCCCGGGTGACGTCGTCGAGCACCTTTTGCGGGGTGTCCTCGCCGCTGGAATAGGTCAGCTTCAGCGTGTTGGCTTCCTTGGCCAGCGATTCGGCGGCGTCGTATTCGCCTTTGGTCAGCAGGCCGCGAGCGTTCTTCAGCATGGTCCGCGCCCGCAGCAGTTGCGCGCTGCCGGTGGTGGATTGATAAGCGGCCGAAGGCGGCGTCACGGCGCCGCCGCGCGGCTGCAGCTGCGTCAACAACTGCTGCGCCCGCTGCTTGTCGGCCGGTTTCAGGTACTGGTTGGTCGATAGCTGGCGAAGCAGCGCGAGGGCCTCCTGCGTGCGGTTGGCCTTCACCTCTGCTTCCGCCTGCTTGAGCTGGTCGGCGCCGTCCTGGCGCGACTTCAGGGCCATCTCCACGAACTGGAGCCGGCTGGCCAGCTCCTGCCGTTCGGTGGGGCTAAGGTCTTCCTCGCCGGCCTTGGCCTGCTGGAAGAAGGTGGCGGCCAGCTCGTAGTCTCCTTGACGGAGACTGCTGATGCCGACCGTCAACTGCTGGTGCGCCCGGGTCGTCCTGGCCTGCGCCTGGACGAACGCGCTCCCGAGGTCCCCCAGAGCGTACAGCAGCGCCACGCTCACCGCCAGGCACGCCACAATCCGCGAAAATACCCTAGCCACCATGGCCTCCTTTCCCCCGTCCGACCCCCCGGCCGGTTGCCCGATGCCGGACCCATTGCCAGGCATGGCCCGATGCCGTCCGGCACCCGGCACGACTCCGCTTCTGGCCCCGCGGCGGTACTCGCCCGAGGTGCGTCATTCGCTTGGCCCGAAGTAAGAAGCGGAAAGCGGCGGGACCATAGCCAGGGGAATTTTTTGAGTCAAGTCCATTTGCTTCAAGCCCGCGCCGGCCGCTTCCGGCGTGCAAGCAGTTAGCCTGTGGGGCCTGGGTCGTCTATATTGACTTGCAAGCGGTTGGCTCCGCGACTTTTTTCACACACAGCGAGGTTCCCCATGTCGAAGCGTACTTCCATTGGTCTGGTGGCGCTGGTTTGCTTCCTGCTCGGCGTCGTCATCGGCGGCCAGATGCCGTTCGCCTACGGGCAGGCGGGCAAGACCAAGGACCCGAATTGGCTATACGGCCTGAACCTGAAGGCCCGCAAGAGCAACGAGGACGATTTCACCAAGGACACCAAGAAATTCGGCATCGAAGTCTTCAAGGACGAGAACACCAACACCTACATCTACATTTCCGAAACCGGCTCGATCGCCACGGTCCCCGCGAAGTAGTGCCACGGCCGATATACTGACCCCTCGCCCCCGTGGGGCGAGGGGAGTCCATTCATGAAATGCAGCTTCTGCGAGCAACCCCTGTCCTGCAAGCGCTGCGGCAAGCCGTTCCAGCCCCGCCAACGCGCGGCCCTGACCGCCGTCTATCAGCCCGATATGCAGGTGGCCTGTCCCGAATGTCAAGCGGTGCTGGCCTGCAAGTGGTGCGGCTACGTCTACGGCGACCCGGACGCCGATAACGAAGAACGCTGAGCGGCGAGCGTCGGGGCGTAAGCCCGACGTGGCTGGGTGCTGAGCGGCGAGCGTCGGGGCGTAAGCCCGACGTGGCTGGGTGCTGACGCGGCCCACGTCGGGCTTACGCCCTGACGCTCGCCAAGCCGACGGGCCGCTGGCCCTTTCCTTGTATAATGTCTGCATGCCGATCATCGAGGCCGACCAGCTCACCAAGGTTTACCGCGTCTTTCAGAAACAGGAAGGGCTGCTCGGGGCCATGCGCGGCCTGTTCCACCGCGAGTACAAGGAAGTGCGGGCGGCCGACGGCGTCAGTTTCACCATCGACCCCGGCGAGATGGTCGCCTTTCTCGGTCCCAACGGCGCGGGCAAGACCACCACGCTCAAGATGCTCTCCGGGTTGATCTACCCCACCAGCGGTTCCGCCCGCGTGCTGGATTTCGTCCCCTGGGAGCGGGCCGACGCCTTTCGCCGGCAATTCTCGCTGGTGATGGGCCAGAAAAATCAGCTCTGGTGGGACCTGCCGGCCGCCGATTCCTTTCAGCTCCATCAGGAAATCTATTCGCTGCCCCAGGAGCAATTCCGCAGGACGCTCGGCGAGTTGACCGAGATGTTCGGCGTGGCAGCGCTGAGCCGCCAGCCGGTGCGCGAGCTGTCGCTCGGCGAGCGCATGAAGATGGAGCTGATTGCAGCACTCTTGCACCAGCCGCGCTTGCTCCTGCTCGACGAGCCGACCATCGGCCTGGACGTGGTTGCCCAGGTGACGATCCAGAAGTGCCTGAAGGACTACAACCGCAGCCGGGGCGTGACCATGCTGCTGACCAGCCATAACATGCGCGACGTGGAAGCGCTCTGCGCGCGGGTGCTGGTCATCACGCACGGCAAGGTGATCTTCGACGGCCCGCTGGGCCGCATCAGCGAGCAATTCGGGCAAGCGAAGCTGGTCCGGCTGCACTTCGCGGGCGAAACCGCCCCCACGGACCTGACCGAATTCGGCGAGGAGACCGAGCGGCGCGGTCCGGTGGTCGAGTTGAAGGTCGAACGCAAGCGGGTGGCGGCGGCGCTGGACGCGGTCCTCGACCGCCATACCATCGTCGATCTGAGCGTCGAGGACCCGCCGCTGGAACAGATGATTGCCAAGGTGTTTCAGGAGGCACAACCGTTTAGCCGCGAGCCGGAGGCGAGCGCTCGCCCGTAGCGCTCGCCTCTGGCTCGCGGCGCTG
>JAGVLI010000866.1 GCA_020054355.1 Planctomycetales bacterium
CGTGCGCGGCTCCGGCGCGACTCTCGGACGTTTAACGGCGCCCTCAACGAGCTTTCATCCATGGGCGACCCCAACCTGCCCCGCATCGTCAGCGACGACACCCGTCGCGAGAACCGCATCCCGCCGCGCCAGGCCCTGACGCGCAAATGGCCGGTGCTGCATGCCGGCGAGGTCCCGCAGTACGCCTTCTACGATTCGCTGGGCGACACGCTCAGCCCGATGCCTGCCGACTGGAAGTCCGAGTGGACCTTCCACATCTGGGGCCTGATCGACCGCGCCTGGCAGTGCAACTACCACGAGTTCACGGCCCTGCCGCGCGCGGAGGTCTTCGCCGACATGCACTGCGTCACCCGCTGGAGCAAGCTGGACAACACCTGGGAAGGCGTCTCCACTCGCACCGTCCTGAGCCACGTCCAGCCGCAGCCGGCGGCGCGGTACGTGATGGTCCACTGCGAGGCGGGCTTCACGACCAATCTGCCGCTGGCCGACTTCCTCGGCGACGACTGCCTGTTCGCCTGGAAGCACAACGGCCAGCCGCTGGACCCGGACCACGGCTACCCGCTGCGGCTGGTGATCCCGAAGCTTTACGCCTGGAAGAGCGCCAAGTGGGTGCGCGGCATCGAACTGATGGACCAGGACCGCCCCGGCTTCTGGGAGGAACCCGAGCATGGCGGCTATCACATGAGAGGCGATCCGTGGGCGGAGGAGCGGTTCCGGTGAGAGAGTCAGAACCAGCACCTCCGCTCATGTTCTCCCAGTAAATGGAGGGACTTCCGGGAGTTCACTGGCTCATGTTTGTGTTCATTGACGAGTCTGGAGATCTGCCCATTCCAGGAACAAAACAATACTTCGCGCTGTCTGCAATTGTCTTCGAGACGGAGGAGCGGAAGCAGCAGATGGAGCATGCGATCGGCAACCTGCGTCAGGAGTGGGGCAAGAAGTTGAATAACAACGAGTTCAAGTTCTCAAAGTTGGATCGCGATGATCGCTTGAGATTCTTCGAGCATATTGGAGGTTTAGCGTTCAAGCACTCATGTTGTATTTTGGAAAAGGCGGGGCTTCGTGGGCAGTGGCTGGATCGCACCTATGCCTACGAACGGGTTATCAACGAATTAGTTGACGATCTTACTCCATATTTTCGGGAAGTGGATAGTCTTCAGCCAACACCGCTGAAAATCCGGGTGGTATTCGACCAGCATGATGACCCTGAATACAAGCGTCACCTTCGGGCTAAATTCATCAGACTCCGTTCCAAGGACGGTTCCGGAATGGTGAAAAGCGTGAAACCGGGGCGATCCGCTTCCTCTGGCCTTTTGCAGTTGGCGGACATGGTCTGTGGGGCCAACCGCTGGGATAGTTCCGACTACCGCAACTACATCGCGGCTCAATGCTGTCAACGTCGGATGTTACCCTGAAAGGCGAAAGGACTTTCCGATTGACGGAAAGTCCTTTCGTTCGGGTCGAGGTAACTGCTTTCGACAGCCAACACACACTATCCGGTCTTCCGAAGAACGACCCTTTCAATGATGGTCAATGGGTTGTTTGCGCCTCGCCGATTGGATACGGCTACCATCACCTAAGTTTAGTGTGTTGAAGCACTTAATTCCGCTCGCCCATGCGGCCTTAAGCGCCGTCCCAGGCTGTCCCAGCAGTCCTCAGCGCCCGTGGCACCATTGATTATCGATCCCAGACACTCGAAAGTCAAGTGCTTTGCGCATTCATCACCATCAGCAAAACCAGACAAAACGGGGCAATTGTATCATCCGATCCAGTATCCAGATGGCCGTCGTACAGCCAGCCGCCGCGCGGGCCCCAAAGGGCCATGGAAAATACCGGATACCAGCGAAGCAATGCGCCGCCGAGCGGCACGACCGGGCGTGCGGTGGGCAAGGAAATATAGGGAAAACGCATAAGGCTTACCACAGGCCGCCCAGGATGGCAGTGTCCCCGCTGGGAATGTAGCTGTGGACGCAACGGGCTGGATCGAAGCCAGCGGCCTGCACAATGGCATCGAGGTCTGCATCCGGCTCCTTCGATGCCGCCAGGATCGAGGTGCCGTCTGGATGCCAGACGATCCAGTGGTCGGCGTACTGCTTCAGGGCGTCCGGCGGAAAGGCTTGCCGGTTCCGCATGAAGACGCCCATTTGCTGGGCGAACCGTTCCAGTTCGTGCTGGTCCACCGGGTTCATGGCGACGCTCCAAAATGTGTGGGCGGACCACTTCAGGGTCTCAAACCGCGCTGGATTTCGCCACGCGGGCCTCAGCATCGGCGGAAGCTCTTCGGGTCGAGCAACCCCGGTCGGGCCAAACCGACCCCAAGGCGTCACTCGCGTTCCTTCCGCGCCTTGTCGCGCCCGTACAGCAGCGCCAAGCACTTCCGACACGTCACTGCCGCCCGATCATCCGTGGCGATGCCTTCCATTTGGGCGCGATGAGCAGCTTCCCGGTCGCGCGGGTTGCACAAGACCATGCCGTCTGCATTGAGGGCGTGCCGATCTCGCTTCTGTCTTCGATCCCTGACCATGCCCTGCATCCTGAAAGAGAGTATTCCAGCTCGCCGGGTGCCAGGCTGTTCCGGAAACCCCGTGGCGCGGTCATCCCGCGGCGCGCCGCCGGAAAAGCCTGGGAACTGCCGGCAATCTTGCCAGCCTATTCGTTGCCCGAACCGGAATCCGCGTGATCCGACTGATTTCGGGCGGCCGAGCTTCAGTCAAAGGGCCAGACGGAAGATATAGACCAGGGCGGTATTGGTCGCCACGGCCAGATGCCGGCCGTCGGAGGCCACGACCAGGTCAACGATACTCCCAGCGGGCAGGCGCCAGTCGTGCTTGCGGGTCCACGACGCGGTGTCCCACAAGATCAATCGGCCTTCCTCGTCGCCGGATGCCAGCATCTTGCCGTCGCGTGTAAAGGCCACGCGCAGCACCGGGCGGCCGTGCCCCTCCAGAGCGCGCAGTTCCTGGCGGCTGGCCACGTCCCAGAGGCGCACGGTCCGGTCCACGCCGGCCGAGGCCAGCGTCTTGCCGTCGGGCGAGAAGGCGAGGCCGAACACGCGAGGAACCTTGTCGGGGCCGGGAATGGGATGGCCGGCGAACCTGCCGACCACCGACTTTTTTTCGGCCAGCTCCACCAGAGCCAATTCGGCGCCGAACGTGCCTGCGTAGGCCAGCAGTTTGCCGTTGGGCGCGAACGCCAGGGCGCGCACGAAGCACTCCGGCGTGGCGAGGGCAGCCTGTTTTGTTGGGCTGCCCGTGCTCAGGTCCCAGAAGGTCAGGTTTCTCTTGTCGTCGCCGCTGACAAGCAGCTGAAGGTCGGGAGCGAAGGCCACTGCGCCCACGGTTTCGGACACGACCTTCTGTCGCGCCAGCTCGGTGGGGCCGTGGGCCAAGCTCCACAGGCCCACGGTGTGCGCCCCGCCGACGGCCAGCTGCCGGCCGTCGCGGCTGAACGCC
>JAGVLI010000846.1 GCA_020054355.1 Planctomycetales bacterium
GGCGGTCGGGGCCAGCAAGATCGGCGGCCTGCCGGACTTGCCGCCGGACTTCGTCTGGCCACCGGGCGGCGACTGTCACGCCATCTACAACGACGACACCGGCGGCACGGATCGGCTGGCCGGCTTCATGGCCCAGGTCAACTTCGCCGAGGTCGCGCACACCCAGGCCGCGAAGGATTTGCCCGAAACCGGGCTGCTTTCGTTCTTTTGCTTCCAGGACATCGAGAACGACAACCCCGACGCTATCGGTGCCAAGGCAGTGTTCTTCCCCGACCCGGCGGGGTTGGTGCGTACCAAGCCGCCGGGCAAGCTCACGGATGGCAACGACGTGATGCCGGCTCAGCGCTTGACCTTCGAGGAAACCCTCGATCTGCCGAATGCGTCCGACGGTCCCTGGAGCAAGGACCTCAAGCCCGATCCGGACGAGGACTATGACGAGGTCTTCGATCACTATCGCACGTTGAACTTCTGGAACTTCCTCGGCTACGCGCGAGCGACGACCGGCAGCGACCCGACGCCCTCGAAGCGCTCGCGCCACCTGATCCTGCTGGAGAACGCGGCGGGGTGCCGGCTGCACATTCAGATCGGCCAAGCCCATCTCGCCGCCCGCAAGTTCGACAAGATCACGTTGAACTGGGTGGACTTCGATTAGGATGCCGGCGCTGACGCTGGACATGGCCCTGCGCTTGCTGAAGAGTGCGTTGCCCTGGCCCCAGCTCACGCTGGCAGAGGCCAGGGACATTGTGGACTACCCTTTGCATCGGAATAAGGTCGCCGATGAATCGCACCGCAAGCCTTGGAAAAAAGCGCCACAAAAAGGTCACGTACCAAGTGTTGCTGTAAATTAGTGCCCGGTGCCATGAGGTAACGCCTTCGGCGCAAAGACAAACTACAACTCCGAGCCTGTCGCTCTGAAGGATTCCAGCCATGAAACGCCTGCTGTTTTTCCTGTCGGTCCTGGTCGTGAGCGGCGAGGGCGCAGCGCAAGCCCCACCGAAGCCGGCCGACCTGGACCCCGCCTTCCTCATCAAGACTGCCGAGATCAAGCGGAGCTTCGTGCAGCCGGAAAGCGAGCGCCGCCTGGCGTTCGGCAAGCATCAGGGCGAGTTCGCCGAATGGCGGAAGCGCGGCAAGGAAAAGCTGACTGAACTGCTCCAGGTGACGCTGCCCAAGGCTGGCGCTGTCAAGGAACTGCGGCGGACCACTTTCCAGGGCGTGCGGATTCAGGCGCTGGTCATGGAGATCGACGCGGACCTGTCGATCCCCGCCTACCTGCTAGCGCCGGAAAATCTCGGCGAGACGACCAGCGCGGTCATTGCCCTGCATGGCCACGGCGAGGTGGAGCCGTGCATCGGCCTGCGCGACGACTATCACCGTCAGTTCGGCCTGAAATTGGCCCAGGCTGGCCATCTCGTGCTTTGTCCGGAATTGCGCGGCTTCGGCGTGCTGACCGACCTGGCCGCCGACCGCGAGGGCTTTCGGCTCGACTACTGGAACCAGCAAGCCAAACGGCCCAACGACCGGCAATTCACGCTCGTCACCGATGGTTTTCTCCACGGCAAGACTCTGATTGGTGAAACCGTCGAGGATTTGCTGCGCTGGGAAGAATGGCTGGCGCAGCAGCATCGCGTGAAGACCGTGCGCACGGCGGGACTTTCCTACGGCGGCGACCTGGCATTCATTTACCCGGTGTTCAGCAACCGGGTGGACCGCATCTTCGCCAGCGGCACCTTCGGTTCGTTCGCGCCAATCTTCGCCCGCTGCTACAACGCCCCGGCCCATTGCATACCGGGCGTGCTGCGCTGGCTGGACCGGGCGGACATTGCCGGCCTGAACGCACCGCGCCCGCTGGTGGTGCATTTCGGCGAACTCGACCGGCCGGACAAGACCAACTACTCGGCCTCGTACAACGAAACGGTGCCCGTGGCGTTCAAGGAATTGCAGAAAATCTACGCGGCGGCGGGGGCCGAGAACCAGGCGCAGCTGATTGTCAGCAAGGGAAAACGGCACGAAATGGACGTGGACGAACTGCTCGCCTTCCTGAAGCGGAAGTAGACCGCCGCGCCGCTTGCGGCTTCGCACGCCTCAACCCGGTTCCTGCATGGTCGGCACTTCCTCGCTGACCGCCAGGAACTTGGCGACGGCCGCTGCCACTCGCTGGGGATCGGTGGCGAAGGCCAGGTGCCCCGCTCCCGGCAGTTGTAGCAGCTGAGCTTCGGGAATGCCATCGGCCAGGGCTTGGAGGCTGCGCCGCGACACCAGCACATCGCGCTCCCCGGACAGGAGCAGCGTCGGCACCGCGATCCGGTCCAGCCGGCCGCGCAGGTCGAAGTCCTCGACCATGTGGAAGCGATGGGCCATCACGCTCTGGTCGGTCTGCCAGCAGTGCTGCGTCACGAACTGGAACAGCGGGCCGGGTTCCGGCCGTCGCCCGAAGAACAGGTTGAAGAACTGGTTGACGAAGGGGTTGTTCGCGGGCAACGGATAGCGGCCCAGCACCATGCTGGCGATGCGCTGCATCAGCCCCGTCTCGAACCAGGCGCCCGCCCCCTGGACGGCCAGGCCGCTCAGTCGGTGGGCATGGCGAGCGGCGTATTCCAGGGCCAGCACGCCGCCGAACGACACGCCGAAGATGGCCGGCCGTTCCAGCCCGTGCCACTCCAGGAACTCGGCCAGGTCGTCCACCAGGTCGTCCAGGCCGAACTTGCAACGCAGCGCGAAGCAGTCGTCCTCGCCGCGCAGCTGATAACTGATGACCCGGAAATGCCGCGCCAGGCAGCGCGCCACCGGACCGAGCAACTCCACGCCCCCCGCCAAACCTGGGATCAGCACCAAGGGCGGTCCTTCACCCCATTCGCGGTAGGCGGCCGTGTAATGCTTGAGGTGCGCACAACCCCATCGTCCCAGACCGGGGCTAAACTCCGCGCCGCTGGTCGCGAGCCATTCCGTCGAAGCCTTCACGCTCGTTGCTCTCCAAGCAGAACCAGGAAATGTAGAGACAAGGATGGTGCGATTCTTATGGCACACTTCGTACCAAAGTCCACGAAATGACAATAGGGCGGGATGAATCGGGACAGATATTCACAAACGTCTAATAATAAAAGACTTAGTTTCAAAATTTCCGCGCCGCGATGCTGCCTGGTCGGGCTTTCGGCGCAGCGAAGTTAGCTTCGGCGCTCGATTTTCGGCGCTGATCGCCAGTGGCTCGGCGCTCGATTGGCAAGGTGGTCAAGCTGGGCAAATCCAGCCGATTTGGATGTGCGGGCGTGCCGCCCACATTCATTGCGACGTGTAAATCCTTTACTCCGCTTGCTCTTGCGCCATTGGTTCGGTGACAATCGGAAGAACCGGCGCGCGGGGTGGGCAGGTGGTTGACCGCAGGCAGGCGCTCCAGTAGATTAGGCGCGTCGATTGGCGCGCTGGGGCGGAATGCTGGAAACGGCGCGAGGCCTGAAGATTGCTAGTGTTAACTGCCGCGAAAACAACTACTTGAGCAGCTGCGCCGGTTTTCGGCGCACGAACTCGGCGCACGATTTTCCACGATGAGCCACTGGTTCTCCACTTTCTGGCGCTCCCCCGCGGAGGTTTCGTCCGTCCCGACGACGGGAACCGTTGCCGGTCGGGAGAGTTCATCGCGCTGGCAGAAAGCAGTGTTGATCCTGGTGGCCGGGCTGGTCAGCGTCTACCTTGTGAGCGTCCTGGTTCACAGCCGGAAGATGACCGACATCGGCCTGACCTGCATTTTCTCGACGGATGTCTTGCGTGCCAACCCGCCCTACCTCTATTCGGCCAGCGGCGCTCCACTGGACATCGACCTGACCGGCCATGCCGTGGAGCAGATTGGCCCGTATCCCATCGCCACCTGGCCGGACTACCTGCGGTCGCTGCGCAGACTGAATACCGATCCGCTGTCCGCCGAGGGCGGCGGACCGACCTTCCGCCTGCGCAACGGCGAGGAACAGGTGCTGGTGCGGCTGCGCTCCGACGCCGGTCAGCCCGAGGCGGTCTGGTGCCGGGTGGACCGCTCGGCGGCCGAGTCCACCTTGCCCTCGGTGTTGTGGTTCGGGCTGAAGGGCAGCCTGTTCCTGGTCAGCTTCTTCGTGTTCTGGAAACGGCCGCACGACCGCTCGGCGGCGCAGTTCTTCGTGCTGTCGATCGTCACGGTCGGCGCCTTCATGGGCGGCTACCACTGGTGGCGGATCACCTCGTCGCCGATGCTGACCGTGGTCTTCATCGTCAGCAGCGTGCTGCTGCCGGCGGTCAACCTGCATTTCTACCTGCTCTTTCCCCAGCCCAAGCGGTTGCTGAAAGCCCACCCGTTCTGGTCGCTGCTGCTGATCTACGGGGTGCCCGTCGGCTTTCTGGTCGTGCTGATCTTCAGCTACTTCCACGTCCGGTCGGTGGTGAGCGAGGCCGGCGACGTCCAGAGCGCGTTGCTGTCGTTGCTCGACCTGATCCTGGTCTACCTGGGGGTGGCGGGCACGCTGTACGTCGCCAGCGTGATCTGCCTGGTCCATAGCTGGTGGACGGCCACGGATACGACCACGCGCAACCAGGTGAAGTGCATCCTGGCCGGCTCGCTGCTGGCGCTGATGCCCATCGGCTGGTCGCTGTACCTGGCGATCTTCGAGCGCGACCGCTTCGGCGGCGGGGCGGCCACCTGGCCGATGTTCGCCGCGTCGGCCTGCTTCACCGTGGCTTACGCCATCAGCATCACCCGCTACCGGCTGATGCAGCTGGATCAGCTGCTGAGTTCCGGCGTGGTCTACTTCCTCATCAGCTTTCTGGCGGCGCTGGTCTACTACGCGGTGGTCTTCGCGACCATGCTGATCGTCGGCCGCGGCGCGGCGGGGCCGTCGCTGAGCAACGCCCTGATCTTCAGCATGGCGGCCGTGGTGCTGGCCGTGCTGCTCGACCTGGCGCGCAGCCGGCTGAAAAAGGCCCTGGACCGCCGCTTCCACAAGGAAAAGAAGGGGCTGGACCGCACCTTGCAGCAGATGGGCGAGGCCCTGGAACGCCTGGTCGATCCGCCGACCCTGGCCCGCCGGTTGCTGCAAGCGTCGGCCGAGTTGCTGGGCGTGTCGCGCGGCTCCGTCTACTTGCGGGAAGGCCAGCCGCCGCTTTACC
>JAGVLI010000651.1 GCA_020054355.1 Planctomycetales bacterium
CCCTGCTCGACGCAGCGCTGGCCGCCCGCCGCAATGTCCGGCTCGGCCAGCTCCAGGAAGCACGCCTCCACCACGGCATACCGGCCGCGCCGTCGCATTTCTAGCACGACGTGATGCAGGTCGGCGTTGGCTTCTTCCTGCCGGCTGCCGTGCGCAATCAGCAAGAGTGCTGTGGTCATGCGGTCGGACCCTGGGTCATGGCACTGCGCGCTGTTGGAGGGCGTTCATGGATTACTATTGCAACTTTCGTCGTGCGTTCAAGTCCGCCCTTGTTCGACTGTCTCGCGTCGGGCATGGCGTGCTTTGCCGGTGTTTTCGCATTATGATAGCCGCAACGGGCAACGGCCAACCGACGGTTCGGTCTTTACGCCGAAGGCGTTGCATAACACAGCCCAGGGTTGCCGGTACTCCGGCTACCCTGGGGCATTGGCCGACCGATGTGTTTTCTACCCCGAAGGGGTTGTATAAACTGGTCGTCATTCGTTTATACAACCCCTTCGGGGTAGAGAATCCATCCATTCGCCCATGAACCCAGGGTTGCCGGAGTACCGGCAACCCTGGGCTATGTTATGCAACCGCTTCGCGGTAGTGAGTCGTTGGCCGTGTTTGCCCAACGGCCTCACACCTCAATTGGAGGCACTCGCCATGCGTTCCACCTTGCTCGCATTCCTCGCAACCTCCGTGCTGGGTGTTTGCGCCCTGTTCAGCGCTCAGCCGCCTAATGAGTCCATTAAGGTGCGCTTCCGGCTGCTGGACGCGGATTCGGGAAAAGCGATGCCCGGCATCGTGCGCGTACTGGCGAATGACAACGGCAAACCTCAGCCGTTGCCGGGGCTGTTCGATCGCTTGAAAGGCGTCGAGAAAAAAGGCGACACGGCGGGCTGGTATGTGGTCGGCGGCGACGGCGCTGCTTCCACCTTGCCTCGTGGCAAGTACCGCGTGGAAGCGCTGTCCGGTCTGGAAACCGCCCTGGCGGTCGTGGAGGTCGAACTGGGCGCGAAGCCGGAAGCGGAGATCGAACTGAAGCTGCCCTTCCTGTTTCGGTCGGAAAAGCTCGGACTGTCGGCCGGCAATACACACCTGCACCTGATGAAGCTGACGCTCGCCGAAGCGGATGAGTACCTGAAGCAGATTCCCCGCGCCGATGGCTTGCAACTGCTGTTCGTTTCGCATCTGGAACGGCACAAGGACGATGAAACTTACATCACCAATCGCTACCAGGATTCCGACCTGAAGAAGTTTGAAGGCGCGGGCATCCTGTTCGGCAACGGCCAGGAACATCGCCACAACTTCGAGGCGTATGGCCAGGGCTACGGCCATGTGATGTTCCTGAACCTCAAGCAGCTGGTGAAGCCGGTCAGCCTCGGGCCGGGCATCACGGGCGCGGGCTTCGACGACCGGGCATTGCAGCCGGGCATCGAGGAGGCCCGCCAGCAGGGGAGCACCATCATCTGGTGCCACAATACCAGCGGCTACGAGGCGACTGCCCACGCACTGGCTGGCCGGCTGGACGCGCTCAACGTCTTCGATGGCAGCCGGACGGGCACGTTCGAGGAGCGCTACTATCGCCTGCTCAACGTCGGCCTGCGCTTGCCGATCAGCACCGGCACTGACTGGTTCATCTACGATTTCTCGCGGGTGTATGCCAAGGCAGCAGCGCCGTTGTCGGTGCCGAGTTGGCTGGCGGCGGTCAAGGCGGGGCGCTGCATGGCCACCAATGGCCCGCTGCTGACGTTGACCGTGGACGGCCAGGAAATCGGCGAAACGCTGAACCTGGACCAGCCCCGAACGGTCAAGATTGCTGCGACGGGCATCGGCCGCAAGGACTTTCAGCAACTGCAACTGGTCCACAACGGCAAGGTCGTGAAGACGCAGCCGGCGGCGGAGAAGGAAGGCGGCTACTCCGCGAAACTCGAACACGAGCTGCGCATCGACGAGCCAGGCTGGCTGGCGGTGCGGATCGACACCGCGAACCGCAACGAGTTCGACTTGCCGTTGTACGCGCACTCTTCGCCGATCTACCTGGACCTGGCCGGCAAGCGCGCCTTCAACGCGGAAGCCGCCCGACTGTTGCTGAAAGCGCTGGAGGAAGCGCGCGCCGCGATCCGCGCCAAGGGCAAGTTCAGCGCTCCGGAGGCCGGGCACAAAATCCTGCTGATTTACGAGCAGGCGGCCAAGGAGCTGACCAGACGCATCAACGAGCGGGGCGGACCATGAACGCGGTGCATGACGATCTGGAGCAGTTGCAGGCCATCGTGAATCGGCCGATGGACACCGTGCCCCGGCTGATCTATGCCGACTGGCTGGAGGAGCGGGGCGATTGCGCGCGTGCCGAGTTCATTCGCATCCAGTGCGAGCTGGCTTTTCAGTGCCGGCCCTACACCGGGAGACTGGCCGAGCTGGACCAGCGCCAGCAACGCCTGCTGTCGGACCACTGCGAGGACTGGCTGCGCGAAGTGGGCGGCTGCATTCGCGATTTCAGCTTCGAGCGTGGCTTCGTCGATTGGGTCTGCATGACGCCGACACAGTTCCGGGCCGGCGCCGACAAGGTTTTTCGCCGCTGCCCCATCGGCAGTTTGACCTTGGAATGCGAGTGCGAGCGGCGTGCTGACTGGGTTCCCGGCATGAGCATTTTCTTTCGGAACAGGGACGTTCCGCTGGGGCCAATGGGCGACCTGTTCGAGTCGCCGTGCCTGAAGCAACTGAACCGGCTCTGCATCGACATGACCCGCATCAGCGATGCGGACGCCGACGCCCTGGCCCGCTGCCGCTACCTGCGGCGCGTCTACACCGTGTCCGTGCGGTACAATGCACTGAGCGACGTGGGCCGGCAACTGCTGGCCCGGCGCTTTGGCAACAGCTTGCGCGTTGGACTGTACCCGTGAACTCCTGGCCGGCCGAAATCTCCCTGCTGCGGACCATTATCGACCAGCCCGACGACGACACCGCGCGCCTGATCTACGCCGATTGGCTGGAAGAGCAAGGGCAGCAGGCCCGCAGCGAGTTCATCCGCGTGCAGGTCGAGGCGACGGACCTTTTTCGTCGCGGGCACAACTTGCCGCGCGCTTTCGCGCTGCGCGACCGGCAAAATGCCCTGCTGCGCCAGTACGAGAAACTCTGGGCGAAGGAGTTTCAGCCGTTCGTCGAGAACTGGACCTTCGAGCGCGGCTTCATCGCCTACGTCGCCTTGGCCGCGAGCGATTTCGTGGCCCAAGGGGATTTCTTGTTTGCCCGCGCGCCGATTTGTCGAATGTACTTGCTCGGTATCGGCGACCTACTGCCCCAGATCGTCCAGTCGCCGCACCTGGCCCGGCTGAACACGCTCTACCTGCGCGGCGCGGTGGGCGAGATCACCAGCCACCTGGCGAAGACGCCCCACCTGGAACAGATTGGCCGGCTCGAATTGATGGGACTGGGCCTGTCCTTTGAGGAGCAGCGGGTGCTGATTGCCCGCTTCGGCGACCGGATTCGGTTTTAGCACTAGTTAGTGCCCACTAGCCCTTACTGATTCTCATTGAGACTGGCGGAGGGGTGTCAGTGAGATGAATTGAAACGAAACGGGGGGAGTGCTAAACCGCAAGCGGGGTCACGAGACGCTTTTGCCCGGCCCGCCCATGAGCTTGCCCAGCCGCTGGGTCAGTTCGTCCTCGGCGGCGCTGGTCCAGAGGTAATCGTCGGGCGCCTGGAACCCTCCCTCGCTGGTGAAGGCCGCGGCGGGGGCGGGGTTCAGCGACAGCATGCCCAGCACTTGATTCAAGGCGCGCAGCTCGAAGCCGACGACGTTGAGCAGGTCTTCCCGATCCAGGGTGCCGACGGCCACGAGAGTCGGGCCATCGGTGATGAGCAGCTTCTGATCGAGCAGCAGCGGCGGTTGCTCCGCGCCCTTGACCACGGCATGCACGGCGATGTCGGACAGGCCCGCCATGCCGGCCTCGCCGCTGGCCACCAGGAAGCACGGCCCGACACGGTCGTCCTCTTCCAGCGGCGGCAAATGCCGATGCACCGTCAGACCGCCGCGCGCCGACTGCACCAGG
>JAGVLI010000789.1 GCA_020054355.1 Planctomycetales bacterium
CATCACCGCCGGATCGGCGAACAGCCGGACGAGGTGGCCGAGGTCGTCGGCCGTCAGCGGGCGCAGGAGTAGTCGGGGAGTGGTCAGGATGGCAGCGGACATCAGCTGGGGGCCTGCTGGCTGCCGCTGGGCTGTGTCCCACCCGTCATTTCCAGCGAGATAATCAGCATCGGTTCGATGACCGTCGGACCTTCGGTTTGCGGGTCGATGACGACCACCGTGCGCGGCGACACCGCCACGAAGTCCGGATGCGGAACTGGAAACTCCCGGCCATCGACCAGCCGCAGCGCGAACGAGCGGAACGGCTGGGCGTGCAAGGCTTGACGCAACGCATCGACGTGCATGGGTGGTCTCCGTTACGTGTAGCGTGTTCCCTGGTATTCCGGCTCGAAGAAGGCCGGCAGCAGGCGATCGACTTGCAGCAACCCTTCGCGCGTCAGCTGCACGCCGTCGTCTTGCACCGACACGAAGCCCGCCTGCGCCAGGCTGGCGAACGACGCTGCATGGTCCTTCAGGATGTCGGCGCCGAACTTTCGCTGGAAGTAGCCGGCATCGAGCCAGGCGGTCTTCAGTTGCAGGATCATTTCGCGGATTTGCAGCTGCCTGGGCGTCACCGGCAGCGCCCGGCCCAACGGCAGTTCGCCTCGGTCCAGCGCTGCCAGGTATTGCTCCCAGGTGTCCAGATTCTGCACATGCACGCCCTGCACATGGCCGAAGGACGCCACGCCGCAGCCGAACATGTCGGCCCCATGCCAGAGGCTGTCGCGGTAGACGAACTTGGTGCGCGCCTTGTCCTTGACCATCGTGTAGGCGCTGGAGACTTCGTAGCCCGCCTTGGCCATCTCGGCGAAGGCATAATCGACCCAGGCGCGCTTGGTCGGCCAGTCGGCGATGGAGAAAGTGGCCAGTGGTTCGTGGCCGGTGGCCGGTGAAGAAACTGCCTCGGTCAGCGGCAGTGCAGATGAAACGGAAGGCGCGTCAGCGCCGTTACTGGCCACTGGCCACTGGCCACTGGCCACTGCCTTCAGTTCCTTCGAGAAGACCGTGTTGAAAGGCAGCTCCATCTGATAGACGGTGACGCTTTCGGGATTCAGCTCGATGGTCTTCCGCACGCAGGTCCGCCAGTTGTCCCAGGTCTCGCCGACCATGCCGGCGATCAGGTCGATGTTGATCTGGTCGAAGCCCAGCTCCCGCGCCCAGCCGTAGGCACGGTAAATCTCCTCTTCCAGGTGCGCCCGGCCGTTGTACTCCAGCAGCTGCGGATTGAAGTTCTCGACGCCGAGGCTCAGCCGGGTGACGCCCAGTTCGCGGAGCGCTTCGAGCTTGTGGCGTTGCAGGGTGCCCGGTTCGCACTCGAAGGTGACTTCCGCGGCCTGCTGCCAGGGCAAGAAGGCTTGCAAGCGGCCCATCAGGTCGCGCAGCTGCGCAGCGCTCAGGTACGACGGGGTGCCGCCGCCGAAGTAGACGTAATGCAGCGGCCGACCGCCGACGATGGGCAGCTTGCTGTACAGTTCCACCTCGCGGACCAGCGCCGCGGCGTAGTTTTCCACGTCGCGGGCGTTCTTGTCCGTGTAGACGCGAAAATAGCAAAACTTGCAGCGCTTCCGGCAGAAGGGAATGTGCAAGTAAAGACCCAGCGGCGTATCGGGGCGAGGAGCCCGTTGCAGGGCAGCGTGGGCTTCGGTCAAATGAGCCGGCTTCCAGGCGGAAAACGGCGGATAGTTGGCGATGAAGTAGTTGCCGAGGCCGGTCTTTTCCTGGGTCGCTTCGGACATAATTACCCCTTCGCGATAGCGGGCAAAGCCAGCCGGGAGTCGTGCGGGCAGGAGGGTGGCGGGCGGGTTCCATTGAGTTCAGGATAGCGGTATAGTAGAGTCAAATCAACAGACCGACTCGACCGCTGCGACATCGCCTTGAGAGGATTCAGATCATGGATGCCAATGCTCAAGCCATTCTGCAAGCGGCGCTGGCGCTGCCGGAAGACGCCCGACTCAATCTTGCACACGAATTGCTGGACAGCCTGCCACCGGAATTGGACGAGTTGTCCGATGAAGAATTGCTCGCGGAGTTGAAGCGACGCAGCGCGCAGATCGACGAGGGCACGGTGAAACTGGTTCCCTACGGTCAAGAAGGCAGCCGACTTAGCCAGTAACCAGGGCGACGGTGGGCGTGCGCCACGGCCACGATCAACACTTCGGCTTCGTCCAGCATGGTGTAGTACAGCAGATAGGGGAACTTACGAACCCGCATCCAGCGCACTCGTTTTGAGTACGGCGATCCCAGATAAGGGTTGTCGATAATCCGTTGGAGGGCGCGATCGAATTGCGCGCGGAAGCGTTGACTGACTCTCGTTCCAGCGAGCAGATACCTTTGGCGGGCCTCTTCGTACTCTCGTTCGGCAAGATGCTGAAACCTGACCGTGAACTGCGGCACGAGCGCACCTTAGCTTCGCTTTTTCAGTTCATCCCACGACACGGACTTTCCCGGATTCTGAAGATGCTCGTCCACGCGCCTTTCCAACTCCGCGGCCCATTTCTCATCGAATTCCACTTGTGATTCGGGAGACAGGCTTTCCAGAAGTTGCTCGGCAATGTGGGCGCGAACGGCTTCCGGCAACTGCAAAGCAGCATCGACGATCTGCTGCTGATTGATCAGGCTCATGCGCAACCCTCGCGAAAGATACGGCGTGCTCGTTCTCAGTTTATTTCTTCGCCCGGCTCCAGCGGATCAGGCAGCCGCGCGCCAGCGTCTCGCCCTTGGCCGGCTTCACGCCCTTCAGCAGCGCGTCGAGCGCTTCATCCAGGAAGCGGACCTTGACGTTGGCGGCAGTGCTGGTGTCGTCCATCGCGCCGAGGTAGGCGATCTTGCGGTCCTTGTCGAGCACGAAGAACTCCGGGGTATAGCTCGCGCCGTAGTCCTTGGCGATCTTCTGCGATTCGTCGAACAGGTACGGGAAGTTGTAGCCCTTCTCCTTCGACCGTTCGATCATCTTCGGCAGCTTGTCTTCCTCGATGACGTTCACGTTGACCGCCACCACCGCGACCTTGCCGTCCTTGCCGGCGTACTTCTTGGTGAAGCCGATGATGCGATCCTCGTAATCGACCGCGATCGGACAGCTGTTGCAAGTGAAGACCAGCACGACGAACGGCTTGTCCTTCAGGTCGGCCAGCGAGTGCATCTTGCCGTCCACGCCGGGCAAGTCCTTCCAGACCGGGGCGGCGTCGCCGACGCTCAGCTTCTTGTTGAATTCCCCGGCGGGGGCGATGGCCGACAAGGACAGCAGGCCGATCAGGCACAGGGCGGCGATGGCGCGGCGCATGGGTGGTCCTTCAGTCGTATCGAGATTGGGTCAGCGTGCTAAACCGCAAGCGGGAAGTGGATTACTCGTCGCGCGGCTGGACGCTCCAGTACCACGGCGAGATCAGGGCCATCTTGGGGTTGGTGTTGATGATTGCCAGGATGCCCTTCACGTCGTCCGGCAGGAACTGCCGGATGCGCGCCTTGCCCTCGTCGCCGATGGCCGGGAACGAATCCGCTTCGCGGAAGCGCGGCCCGGTGATGGTGACGGCCACTCCCGCCTTGCCCATCTTCTTGGTCAGTTCGGACTTGAAGCGGCCGACGTTGGCCGACACCATCGCGATCACCAGCTTCTGCTTCGGCTCCTCGGACAGCTCGCTGAACAGCTTGGCGATTTCCTTCTCGTCCACCTTGTCGTTGAGCAGGTCGCGCAGCTTCTCGGCGGTCTCGCGGGCCAGCAGCACCTTGAAGCCGTTCTTGCCGTCCAGGTCTTGCAAGCGGACTCGCCGTTCCCGCTGCACGGGTTGCGGGGCGGGCACGACTTCCTGGGCCGTTAGCGAGCCGCCCAGCAGCGCGCACACGATGCCGAGGATGAACAGCCGGGCGTGACGAAGGATGAACGAGGTCTTCATGACGGTGGCCTCTCGGATTCGGTTGGTAGTTGGACCGAACCTCGTAGGGTCCGCTGTGCGGACCATTGGACTACCCGAATCGTGCTATTGGTCCGCACAGCGGACCCTACGAAGTTCTTGCAAAGCCGCAAGCGGCTGTTACTTCTTCCCTAAACAATACACGGTGCCCTTCTCGGTGCCAATGACCAATCGGCCGCCGCCGATGGCCGGCGAAGCGCTGAGTTCCGCGCCGAGCTTCAGGTCTTGCAGGAGCGTGCCCTTGGCCAGGTCGAGGACGTAGAGCTTGCCGTCGAGCGAAGCGCCGTAGACCTTGTCGCCGGACACCACCGGCGAGCTGTTGACGTGCTTGTCGGTCGGGAAGCTCCAAACTTCCTTGCCGGTCTTGCGGTCGATGGCCCAGATGCGGCGGTCCCGGCTGCCGGCCAGCACCAGCTGCTCGGTCACGGCCGGCGAGGCGAAGAAGGCATTCGGTGCCTTCGGGGCTTCGAATTGCCAGGCGATCTCGGCCTTCTTCCAGTCGATGGCCAGCACCTGGTTGCTCGACATGGTGCCGACGTAAACCCGGTCGCCGTGGACCGCCGCCGACGCGCCCACCTGGCCGCCCAGCTCCACCTTGGCGAGCTGCTTGCCCTGCTTCAGGTCGATGACGTGCAGCATGCTGTCGCAGCCGGCGGCGAAGGTCCGGTCGCCGACGATGGCCGGCGAACCGTTGACCGGCCCGCCCGGCACCTTGTACTTCCAGACCAGCTTGCCGTCGGCCGACAGGCAGTAGAGATGCTCGTCGCCGGAGCCGAACAGCACGTTATCGCCGGCGAAGTTGGCCCCGGAGCTGATTTCGCCCTCGGTCTTGTAGCGCCACTTTTCCTTGCCGGTGTCGGCCTGGACGCAGAAGAAGTCGCCGTCGATGTTGCCGACGTAGACCAGTCCGCCGCGCACGCCCACCGCCGCCTTGATCGGCCCGGCCTTGAACTTCCACTTTTCCTTGCCGCTGGCCAGGTCGAGGGCATAGAGGTGCTCGTCGTAGGAGCCGACGTAGACCACGCCGTTGACGATGGCGGCGGTGGCCTCGACGGCGTCCTTGGTCTCGAAGGTCCAGAGGACTTCGAGCTTGTCCGGCAGCTTGTCCGCGGCGATGCCGGTTTGCAGCGGATCGCCGCGGAAGGTCGGCCAGTCGGCGGCCACGACCTGAAAACCCAACACCACGAGCGACACCAGCGCCAGGATTCGGTGGATCATGTCAGTGCCCCGCTTGCGGCTTTGCAGTCCCTACTTCACTTCGACGCCGCGCGCGCCCCAGTGCTCCCGGAACGCTTTCGCGAACGCCTCGGCTTTCTCGTCGGTGTACTTGCGGACGCCATCCGCGCCGGCCCCCATTTTCTTCAGCGCGTCCCGGCCGAACCAACCTTCATCCTGGACCTGGACCAGCACGCAGCCCTTCTTCTTGCGCAGCAGGTAGTCGTTCAGGGCCAGCAGCGTGGCATTCGCCAGGCTCGCATCGCTATTGTCGCCGGCCTTGCCGCTGGGTTGCTGCGCGAACACGGCAATCAAGCCGCTTTCCACGGACAACGGCACATCCTTCGGGTCGGCATCCTTCTCCTCGACGGTCGGCGCTGCCCGGAAGGCGACGCGCAGCACGATCGGGAAGCCGGCCGGCGGCAGGGCGACCAGCCGCTCCTGCTCGGCGGCGATTTCCTGCAAGGTCATTTCGTTAGGCTTCTTCTCCGAGCGCTGGATCACTTCGAGCTTGACCGGCAGCCCGCCGTGCAGCCGTTGCAGCAGGGCGACGGTCTCGGCGTCGGCGGCCCAGTCCTTTTTCAGCTCTTGCAGCACGGCCTTGCCGTCCACCGGCTCGCCGATGGACTTCAGCACCAGGACGGTCCCGAAAGATTCCACCGCATGCGGCTTCGGCGGGCCGCCGGCGCCGG
>JAGVLI010000983.1 GCA_020054355.1 Planctomycetales bacterium
CCAAGCCTGCCAAACCGCACGCCCTCGACATCCGGCCCACGGCGCACGACGCCTGGGGCAATAACGCGGATCGGGTCCGCGCCGTCTTGCTCTCGACCGCCAACGAGTTGTTCGTTTACTTCCCCGATCGGGAATTGAAGCCGATTCTCGTCGAACCGCTGAAAGGGCCGATCACGCTGTTCGACCGCGGCCCGCGCGGCGAATACTACGTCCGCCTGGATACCGGCGACAACCTCTGGGCGCAGTGGGCCTATCAGTTCGCCCACGAGTTCGGCCATATCCTCAGCAGCTACGATGAGGTCTCGCATCAGAACAAGTGGTTCGAGGAAACCGTCTGCGAGGTGGCGTCGCTCTTCACCCTGAAGAGACTGGCCGACACCTGGAGCAAGCCCCCATCCTCGGAATCCTGGCAGCGCTTCGCGCCGGCCATGCGCAAGTACGCCGACGCACGGATCGGCAAGGCGAAACTGCCCGAAGGGGTAACGCTGGCCAAATGGTTCGAGGAGCACGCCCGGCCGCTCGCCAAGAACGGCTACGACCGCGAAAGGAACACCCTCGCTGCGGTACAGTTGCTGCCGTTGTTCGAGAAGTCGCCGGAGCATTGGGAGGCGATCACCTGGCTGGCCAAGGCGAAGAAGGGCCATTCGGAATCGTTTCCGGAGTTCCTCAAAGCCTGGCAAGGTCATTGCCCCGAGAAGCACCGGCCATTCGTCACCAAGGTCGCCGAGCAGTTCGGCATCGAATTGGACAAGGTGAAAGCCGCAGCCGCCAAGGAGTAAACGTCATCGCGGCGCCGGTACGTCGGGCTTTTCAGCCCGACCGCAGCGTCCGCAACAAGACTGTGTATCAACAAACGAGTTGAATCGCTGGCGCTGGGGTCGGGCTGAAAAACCCGACATACAAGAAGGGAACAATCATGCACGGGTCGTTTTCAGGCATGGTGGCGCTGCTGGTCCTGTTCACCGCCGGCAGTCCGGCGCGCGCCGACGAAACTTCAAAGAAGGTCCTCGCGATCCTCAAACAAGCCGAACAGATCGAGTTGATCTCCGTCGATCCGTATCTTCGGATCGACGCGAAGCAGCCCGATTCCTTCCACGGCTGGAAGTTGCTGGGGCAGACGACGATCAAGGACGCGGAGCAACGTAAGAAGTTGCTGACGGCCTACGAGGAGGGCGTCACGATCAAAGTGGCCGGGGTAGCCAAGTGTTTCGAGCCACGGCACGGCATCCGCGTGGTCCACGACGGCAAAACCATCGACCTGGTCATCTGCTTTAGCTGTATCAGGGTCCTGGTCTACAGCGGGGAAGAACAGCAGGGGAGCTTTCAGATCGAAGAATCGCCCCGGGCCGTCTTCGATCAGCTGCTGAAGGACGCGAAGGTGCGCCTGCCCCCGCCGCCCGGAGTGCTGGAGTTTGAAGAACCCAAGCCCTGAAACGCGGGTAGGTTTGACTGCTGCTCGATGCGAATTCCCCCAGGTGATCGATCATGACTGAACCGCATGCCGCACAGGGCCATCCGTATATCCCCAACGCGCTGCCCGACGTGCAGGCGGAAATGCTCGCTGAAATCGGCGCGAATAGCATCGATGAACTGTACGGCGACATTCCCGAGGAGCTGCGCTTTCGCGGGACCATGCGCCTGCCCGCGCCGCTCGTGGCCGAGGCCGCGTTGCGCCGCCATGTGGAAGGCATCCTGAACCGCAATCAATCGTGTCGGGAGGCGATTAGCTTCCTGGGCGGCGGCTCGGCGCGCCATTTCGTGCCGGCCGTTTGCGACGAGATCAACCATCGCGCGGAGTTCGTCAGCGCCTACGCGGGCGAGCCTTACGAGGACCACGGCCGGTTTCAGGCCCTGTTCGAGTACGCCAGCCTGATGGGCGAACTGCTCGACCTCGACGTGGTCAACATCCCGACCTACGACTGGAACCAGGCAGCCAGCACGGCGCTGCGCATGGCGGGGCGGATCACCGGCCGACGCCAGGCGCTGGTGTCCAGCATCACTGGCCCCGATCGGTTGTCCACCATGCGGAACTACTGCCAGTCGGCGCTGGAGCTGGCGCCGGTTGCTTTCGACCCGGCGACCGGCTTGCTCGGCCTCGATGACTTGCAACGCCAGCTGTCGAGCGAGATTGCTTGCGTTTACTTCGAGAATCCTTCGTATCTGGGCTGCATCGAGCATCGCGGCCAGGAAATTGCCGACCTGGCTCATCGCCACGGCGCGCTCTGTATCGTCGGCGTGGACCCGATCTCGCTCGGCGTGCTGGCCCCGCCCAGCCAGTACGGCGCGGACATTACCTGCGGCGACTTGCAGCCGCTGGGCCTGCACATGAACCAGGGCGGGGCACTCGCCGGCTTCATCGCCACGCGCGACGAGGAGCGCTTCGTGCGCGAATATCCCTCGCGCTTGTTCGGCCTGACCGCGACCACGGTGCCCGGCGAATGGGGCTTCGGCGACGTGCTCTACGACGACCGCACCTCCTTCGGGGCGCGCGAAAAAGGCAAGGAGTACGTCGGCACGGCGGCGGCCCTGTGGGGCATCACGGCAGGCGTCTATCTCGCGTCCATGGGACCGGCTGGCATGCAACAAGTCGGCCAGACCATCCTGCAGAAGTCGCAGTACACGGCGAAGAAGCTGAGCGAGCTGCGCGGCGTATCGCTGCCCTTCGGCGGCACCGCGCATTTCAAGGAGTTCGTCGTTGATTTTCGCGGCACCGGCCTGGCCGTCGCCCGGATCAATCGCGCGTTGCTGGAGAAAGGCGTCTTCGGCGGCATCGACCTGACCGGCCGCTTCCCCGGCCTGGACGGCTGCGCGTTGTACTGCGTCACCGAAATGCACACCCAGGAAGACATCGACACCCTGGTTCATGTCCTCCAAGACATCCTCGCGGAAAGGGCACCCACATGCTGGCCGATCCGAACCGCAGCGAGCGTTTCCATCAAGCCCAATGGCACGAGCCGATCGTCCTGCAGCTGAGCACGCCGGGCGAGCGGGGCGTGGTCGTGGA
>JAGVLI010000285.1 GCA_020054355.1 Planctomycetales bacterium
GCGCTGCCGTCGCAGTGGGTGCATGCGGTGCTGTCTTGCCGCACGCTGCCCGACAGCGGCACGGCGCATCCGCAGCCGTGCGAGTTCTGGCCGGTCGATGCCCTGGAGCTGGCCGAGGCGCTGCTGTGGAGGGAGTAACCGAATGCAAAACGGTTCAAGCCAGTGACCGACTAGTCGACACCCCCCGGCTGGATCGGCGTCCGGAAATGGAGTAGCATCAAATCGAATGCGAATTCAATGCGGAGGTGAACATGATCGACCTGAAGAAAGACATTGATTCCCTGAGCAACTTCAAGCGGGAAAGCTCCAAGTTTATCCGGCGGATGAAGTCGTCGGGCAGTCCCGTGGTCTTGACGATCAACGGCAAGGCGGAACTCGTGGTGCAGGATGCAGCTTCTTATCAGCGATTGCTCGACAAAGCGGCGCGATACGATGCGTCTGACACCCTGCGACAAAGCCTGGACGATGTGGCAAAAGGACGCACGCGACCGCTGCGCCAGGCCCTGGAGCAACTTGGGAACGAGGAATGAAGTACCAGGTCGAAATCACGCACGCTGCCTGGGACGAGTTGAGCGACAACTACGAATGGCTCCGCTTGCGAGCGCCGCTGGCGGCGAAACGCTGGCGCGTCGAACTGCTGCGCGCGGTCGATTCGTTGGAATCCCAGCCGGATCGTTGTCCTTTGGCCGACGAAGCGGATGAGTACGGCCTGGATATTCGCCAGCTGGCCCTGGGCAGAGGTCGGCGGGTCTATCGCATCCTCTTCCAGATTCGGGGCAATACGGTCTACGTCCTGCGCATCCGACACGCCGCGCAGCGACCTCTTCGTCCCGAAGAACTAGGTGGAACCTGAATCATCATGGGCAATCGCTTGGGTGGCAAAATCGCCCTGGTCTTCGGCGCCGGCTCGTCCGGGCCAGGCTGGGGCAACGGCAAGGCGACTGCCGTGGCTTTCGCGCGGGAAGGCGCGAAGGTCGTCGCGGTGGATCGTTCCCTGCCGGCGGCGGAAGAGACACGCGACCTCATCCTCGGCGAAGGCGGTCAGTGCCTGGCGCTGCCAGCCGATGTGACTTCATTGGCGAGCGTTGAGGAAGCCGTGCGTGCCACGACGGCTCATTGGGGCCGGATCGACATCCTGCACAACAACGTCGGCATTGCCGAGGTGGGCGGGCCGGTCGAAACCAGCGAGGACAGCTGGGACCGCGTCCTGGACGTGAACGTCAAGGGCATGTTCCTGACGTGCAAGGCGGTGCTGCCCGTCATGCTGGCCCAGGGGCAGGGCGCGATCATCAATATCTCCTCCATCGCGGGCATCCGCTGGCTCGGCGTGCCCTACATCGCCTATGCCGCATCCAAGGGCGCGGTCAATCAATTCACTCGTGCCGTCGCCCTGGAGTACGCGGGGCGGGGCATTCGCGTCAACGCCATCCTGCCCGGCTTGATGAACACGCCGATGATCGTCGAGCCGTTCAAGAAGCTATACGGCAACGTCGAGGAAATGATCCGCGTCCGGGATGCCATGTGCCCCATGAAGAAGATGGGCGATGCCTGGGACGTGGCGAACGCCGCCGTGTTTCTCGCCTCCGAGGAAGCCCGCTACATCACCGGCGTGCTGCTGCCGGTGGATGGCGGCATCACCTGTCAAGTGGCAGCGCCCTGACCATCGGCCGACCGCAAAGTCCTCCCCAACGGCACGGAATGGTAGAATAGGATCGTCGTGCGCGGCGGGACGGCGGACATTGAGCCGACATCATCGGTGCACGGGGCCGCTAGCGACTCATCGACTCCGAACTGGCTGCCGACGCGAACGATCTACACACGACGGAGGGAAGCATGGAGCCGAATGGCGCGAAGACGTCGGATGAACAGCTGCGGGACCGGATTCGCGATTTCTTCGGCTTTCGCAAGTTCCGCCCCGGCCAGGCCGAGGCGATGGACTCGGCCCTCCAGGGGCGCGACACGCTCGTCGTCATGCCGACCGGGTCCGGCAAGAGTTTTTGCTTCCAGCTGGCCGCCATCGCCCTGGACGGCATCACGGTCGTCGTCAGCCCGCTCATCTCGCTGATGAAGGACCAGGTCGATCACCTGCTCGAAAACGGCGTCTGGGCGGTGGGCATGAACAGCACGCTCACTCCCCAGCAGCAGATTGCCGCCGAGAAGGACATCGTCCAGGGCCGGGCCTTCATCGTCTACACCACCCCCGAGCGCCTGGCCGTTCCCGAGTTCCGCGCGCTGCTCAAGACCCGGAAAGTCGAGTTGTTCGTGGTGGATGAGGCCCACTGCGTCAGCCAGTGGGGCCACGACTTCCGCCCGGACTACCTGGCGCTGAGCGAGGCCATCGACGACCTGGGCCGGCCGCCGGTCATGGCCCTGACGGCCACCGCCACGCCCGACGTCATCGAGGACATCCTCGCCCAGCTGCGCATGCCCGATGCCGAGGTCGTCCACACCGGCTTCTACCGCGCCAACCTGGACCTGAACGTCGTGCCGGCCCGGGGCGAAGCGGAAAAGCGGGCGCTGCTGCTGGAGCACCTCGAAAAGACCGACGGCACCGGCATCATCTATTCCGCCACCATCAAGGCCGTCGAGGAGTTGACCGAGTTCCTGCGGGGCGCGGGGCTGGCGGTGGACGGCTACCAC
>JAGVLI010000319.1 GCA_020054355.1 Planctomycetales bacterium
CTGATCGCCACCGTCGGCGCTCCGGCGGCTGCGGGCAATGCGAATGGCATCGTTGTCGGTCGGCCGGGCATGGCGGGTCCGGGCAACATGATCCGGCTCTGGAGCGTGGCGCTGGGCAAGCAGGTCCGCCAGTTCGAGACCGTGCAGAAGGGCATTTCCGCCCTGACCTTCGCGCCGGACGGCCGGACCATCATCACCGCCAACAGCGACAATACCATCTCGGTGTGGGAAACCGTCACCGGCAAGGAATGCCTGGTCATCAAGCTGAAGGCTGACGCCGGCGCTCAACAGCCGAATCCCGCCCAACCGCAGCAGGCATTTATCGCCATGCAGCGCGTCGGCGCCACGACCAACACCATCGCCGTCTCGGCGGATGGCCGGACCCTGGCGGTTGGCTCCGAGCAGACCCTGCGGTTGTTCGATCTGAGCAACGGCAAGGAATTGGGCGAGTTCAAGGGCCATCAGGGCGCCTTGATGAACGTGATCTTCGCCGCCGACAACCAGACCGTGATTACCGGCAGCGCCGACACGACTGCCGTCGTCTGGGACGGCAAGCGCTACATCAAGAAGGATCAAGCCGCCAACGTCCAGCTCGACGCCAAGCAACTCGACGACCTGTGGAATGACCTGTCGGCCGAGCCGCTCAAGGGCTACCAGGCCGTCACGGCGCTGGCTGCCGCGACGAAACAGGTGCCGGCCCTGTTCGCCGAGCGCGTCAAGCCGACGACTGGCATCGATCAGAAGCAACTCGCCCAGATGATTGCCGACCTGGACAGCAACAAGTTCGACGCCCGCCAGAAGGCGACCGAGGACCTGGAAAAGCTCGGCGAACAGGCCGAACTCGCGCTGAAGAAGGTACTCGAAGGCCAGCCCGCCCTCGAAACCCGCCAGCGAGTCGAACGGCTGCTGGAACGGCTGGTCACCAACGCGGCCCCGCCCGCCGAGATCGTCCGCGGCACGCGCGCCGTCTGGGTGCTGGAGAAGATCGGCACGCCGGAAGCCCGCGAAGTGCTGGAAAAGCTGGCCAAGGGAGCGCCCGGCGACAAGCTGACGCGCGACGCCGAAGTCGCCCTCAAGCGGTTGGCCAAGTAGTCGCAGCCTGATTGAAAACGCCACGAGGAGCGCCGTCGGATGACCGGCGGCGCTCCTCGTTTGGTTTACCGGAACCATGCCGAGTCGAAGCCTGGAGCGCGGCTCTCAGCGCATTGGGGGTGGAGACAGGCTCCTCCCTGCTTCCGGTGGGACGCCGGCCTCCGGGCGGCAGGCCGCTGGCGACGGTGACGGGCAACGCTCTGCCAATCCATCCGCGAAATGTCTCCCGCCCCGACACCTGCTGCCGTTTTTTTCTGGCACCCTGGGGCACATCAGCCTGCCCGTCCTACGGGCAAGATCACATTTGCCCTGGCATCAGGTTTCGGCGAATTGCCGGGCGATAAATTGACCCTGACCTCGGCGATACGGTAAGCTGCATGTGCATCGCCGCCAGGAGCATACCGTATGGCCGGTTTCTTCTACAACCTGGGACGGAAGGTCGGCCCCAATTTGCGAAAGGCAAACTGGGTGCTGCGTTCGCTGACCGGGTCCGAAGCGGACATCATCCGGGCCGAGCAGGCGGTTGGCCGGGACCTGGCGCAGGCCTACCTCCAGCAAGTCGAACTCGACGACCGGCCCGAGGTCCGCGCCTTGCTCGACGGCATCGGTCAACAACTCGCAGCCTGCCTCAAGGAGAAGCAGTATCGGTTCTGGTTCGCGCCGGTGCGTTCCTCCGAGCTCAATGCTTACGCCATGCCGGGAGGCTACATCTTCGTCATGCGGATGCTGCTGGAGCAGTGCCAGTGGAATCGCGACGAGATTGCCTTCCTGCTGGGCCACGAAATGGCCCATGTCGTCAAACGGCATGCGATGGACCGCCTGATGGCCAGCTCGCTGATTCGCGGCGGACTCAGCCGGCTGCCCGTCGGCGGGGCGCTGGGCACGCCGATCATCCGCATGGCGACGGCCATGCTCGATCAGGGCTACTCCCAGGATACCGAACTGGACGCCGACCGCCTCGGTTTCAAACTGGCCCAGGCCGCCGGTTTCGATGCCTCCGCCGCCGTCCGCTTGCTGAACCGGCTGCGCACCATCCCCACGGAAGCCTGGCTGCTCAGCAGCTATTTGTCGTCCCACCCGCCGGTTGACGTGCGCATTCAGCAGATCGAGCGCCTGCTGAAATCCTGAGCGGCGCGAGACACTCCTGATGGAACATTGTGCGCGAGCGGCGCGTCCAAAAATCGGCCCGGTGGGTCGCCCTGGTTCGACGGCCCTTTGCAGGTCAGGCTTTCCAGCCTGACATCAGCGCCCGCAACCGGCTCGCCAAGCCGACGCGGCTGGCGTCGAGGGCATCAGTGTCAGGCTGGAAAGCCTGACCTACGCCAAACGGCGGGTCGCCCTTGCCTCGCTGCGAGAAGCAAACTACATTCGGGTGGAAGTTTGTTCGCCTCACGGACCATGATTTTCGAGCTTTGGCCCTGGATTGCCTGTCATGACAACTGCCACGGTCGCTTCCCTGGTCGAAAGCATCCAGCAGCAGGGACTCCTGAACGCCGAGCAGCTGGACAAGCTGACGCGGAAGCTGCAATTCCGTCATACCGAACCGCAAGCGCTGGCGAAGGACTTGATGAAGCGCGGCTGGCTGACGGCCAAGCAGATCAATCAGCTGCTCCGCAACGGCAGCGCCCTGCCGGTCGCGATCCCCGTGGCCGATGTCCCCGCGAGCTACGCTGACAGGCGAGAGGTCTCCGGCCGGCGCTGGAAGATGTTCAACGTCATTGCCGGCTTCACGCTGCTGGTGCTGTTCGGCGTCCTCGTCTACATGGTGAAATACGACAAGTTCCGCTTCCGGACGGACGAGGACATTCGCCTGGCCGCCCTGATCGAGGAAGCGGAGAAGGAATGGCAGCCACTCGCCGCCCGCTTCCAGAATTCGCCCAACGACGACGAACTGATGCGGAAGTTCCTGACTTCGTTCCGCGCGCGCTTCGCCGAAACGCCGCATGCCGTCCAGGCCGCCGAGTTGATGGCCCAGCTGCCGTCGCCGCTGGACGGCTTGCAGAAGATGTACATTCCGCCGGAAGAACGGCAGTCGGGTCAGCCCGACAGCTTGGTCTCTATCCTGGGGCAGCGGCGCTGGCGCCACTGGGGTCCGGTGCGGGCGGTCGCGGCC
>JAGVLI010000029.1 GCA_020054355.1 Planctomycetales bacterium
CCGATCTAGCAGGGGCGCGAGGTGGCTTTGCGAGCGCACGCCGCCGAATGCGCCGGGCGAGGCGCTGAGCATGCCGACCACCTTGCCGCGGCTGGACTTGAAGCCGTCGGCCCAGGCCGCGTCGGACTTCACCGGGCTGGAGATCCAGTCCAGCGTGTTCTTCAGCAGGGCGGGGTAGCTGGCGTTGTATTCGGGGGCGCAGACGATCCAGGCCGGGTGTTCCCAGAAGACCTGCTTGAGCCGCATGACGTCGGCCGGCGTGCCCTCGGTTTCCAGGTCGGCGTTGTACATGGGCACGTCGAACTCGCCGAGCTCGAGCAGCGTGACGTCGGCGCCGCTGGCGCGCGCCATCTGCGCGGCAGCGTGCGCCAGCCTGCGGTTGTGGGACCCCTTGCGGGTGCTGCCGGCGAAGACCAGGAGTTTCATGGGCCCATTGCACCACACGCCGCTGCGCCGGAACGGCCAGTGAGCGCTCGCTGGCGCGGGCCATGGCCTGCCATTTACAATTCAAAGCTCCTATCCTGCCTTTGCCGGTGCCGGGCCTGCGGCGCTTCCCATGCTCTATCCAGAAGAATTCGACGTCATCGTCGTCGGTGGTGGCCATGCCGGCACCGAAGCCGCGCTCGCCGCGGCCCGCATGGGCTGCAGGACGCTGCTGCTCACCCACAACATCGAAACGCTGGGCCAGATGAGCTGCAACCCGTCGATCGGTGGGATCGGCAAGGGCCACCTGGTCCGGGAAGTGGATGCGCTGGGCGGCGCGATGGCTCTCGCCACCGACGAAGCCGGCATCCAGTTCCGCATCCTCAACAGCTCCAAGGGTCCGGCGGTCCGCGCCACCCGGGCCCAAGCCGACCGCATCCTCTACAAGGCGGCGATCCGCCGGCGGCTGGAGAACCAGCCCAATCTCACGCTGTTCCAGCAGGCCGTCGACGACCTGATGGTCGAAGGCGACCGGGTCGTCGGCGCCGTGACGCAAGTCGGCATCCGGTTCCGGTCGCGGACGGTCGTGCTGACCGCCGGGACCTTCCTCGACGGCAAGATCCACGTCGGGCTCAACAACTACGCGGCCGGCCGGGCAGGGGATCCGCCGGCGGTGTCGTTATCCGTGCGGCTCAAGGAGCTGAAGCTGCCTCAGGCCCGGCTGAAGACCGGGACGCCGCCGCGCCTCGACGGCCGGAGCATCGACTTCTCGAAAACCGAAGAGCAGCCGGGCGACCTGGACCCGGTGCCGGTGTTCAGCTTCATGGGCAATCCAGCGATGCACCCGCGGCAGGTGCCGTGCTGGATCACGCACACCAACGAGCGCACCCACGAGATCATCCGCTCCGGCTTCGACCGCAGCCCGATGTTCACCGGGAAGATCGAGGGCGTCGGTCCGCGCTACTGCCCGAGCGTGGAAGACAAGATCAACCGGTTCGCCGACAAGGACAGTCACCAGGTGTTCCTGGAGCCGGAAGGGCTGACCACCAACGAGGTCTATCCCAATGGCATCTCCACCAGCCTGCCGTTCGACATCCAGTACGCTCTGGTGCGCACGCTGCCCGGGCTGGAGAACGCCCACATCCTGCGGCCCGGCTACGCCATCGAGTACGACTACTTCGACCCGCGGTCGCTGCGCAGCAGCTTCGAGACCCGGCAGATCGGTGGCTTGTTCTTCGCCGGCCAGATCAACGGCACCACCGGCTACGAGGAGGCGGCGGCCCAGGGCCTGTTCGCCGGCATCAACGCAGCGCTGCAGTGCAGGGGCGAGGCATCCTGGTTGCCGCGCCGCGATGAGGCGTACCTCGGGGTGCTGGTGGATGACCTGGTGACCAAGGGCGTGACCGAGCCGTACCGGATGTTTACCAGCCGGGCTGAGTTCCGGCTGCAGCTGAGGGAAGACAACGCCGACATGCGCCTGACCGAGGCCGGCCGCCGGCTGGGCTTGGTACCGGACGACCGGTGGGATGCCTTCAACCGCAAGCGCGACGCTGTTTCACGTGAAACACAGCGGCTGCGGGCGACGTGGGTGAATCCGCGGACCTTGTCGGCGGCTGAGTCCGAGCGGGTGCTGGGTAAATCGATCGAGCACGAGCACAACCTGTTCGACCTGCTCCGCCGGCCCGATGTTGGCTATGCCGAGCTGATGTCGCTGGACGGCGGCCGGATGGCTGCCGAGGACGTTTCACGTGAAACACTCGGCGAGCTCTATGACACTGTGGTCGAGCAGCTGGAGGTCGGCGCGAAGTACGCCGGCTATATCGAACGGCAAAAGGACGAGGTGGAGCGGGCGGCGCATTACGAGAACCTGCGCCTGCCGGCCGAGCTGGATTACATGCAGGTGCCCGCACTCTCGATCGAGGTGCGGCAGAAGCTCAGCAAGCATCGTCCGGAAACGCTGGGCATGGCTTCGCGCGTCTCGGGTGTGACGCCGGCAGCCATCTCGCTTCTGCTGGTGCACCTGAAAAGGCACAGGTTCCAGGGGTTCGCCGAGGCGGCGACGACCGGCAAGCAGGTGGCATGAGCCTGGATGTCGGGTTGGACTCGGGGCTGGGGGCGCTTGGGCTGGAGCTGTCACAAGCCCAGCGCGACCAACTGCTGGGCTACCTCGACCTGCTCGCCAAGTGGTCCAAGGTCTACAACCTGACGGCGGTGCGCGATCCGGCTGAGATGCTGACGCACCACATCCTCGACAGCCTCGCCATCGTCGGGCCGCTGCGAAGGCAAACCGGCGGGGCGACCGGGACGCTGCTGGACGTCGGATCCGGCGCCGGCTTGCCCGGCGCGGTGATCGCCATCTGCTGCCCCGAGCTGAAAGTCGATTGCCTGGACGCCGTGGGCAAGAAAGCGGCCTTCATCCAGCAGGCAGCCGGGACGCTGGGCCTGCCGAACCTGCGCGGCGTGCATGGCCGGATTGAATCGACAACCGGCGGCTACGACGTCGTGAGTTCGCGGGCGTTCGCCTCCCTGGCCGATTTCGTGACCGGGTCTCGCCAGGCGCTGGCGGGGCAGGGCGTCTGGCTGGCAATGAAGGGTAAGCGCCCCGACCACGAGATGGCGCAACTGCCCGCCGACGTGGCGGTGTTTCACGTGGAACAACTCGATGTTCCTGCGCTTTCGGCGGACCGTTGCATCGTCTGGATGAGGGTGAGCAAAGACCGCTGACATACACTCGCCGCTCCAGCAGCACAGGACCGGGGGACTCATGTTCGGGGTAGCCGACTACGGCGCATTCGTCGTCGCCATCATCGTGTTCCTGGCCATTCCCGGCCCCGGCAATCTGGCCCTGATCACCTCCACCGGGAAGGGCGGCATCCGGGGCGGACTGGCCGCGACTGTGGGGATCATCGCCGGCGACCAGGTGCTGATGTGGGCGGCGGTCGCGGGTGTCGCGGCCTTGCTCGCGGCCTATCCGGCAGCCTTCCAGGCCGTGCAGTGGCTGGGCGTCGGCTACCTCTGCTGGCTGGGCGCCCGGATGCTGGTCGCCAAGCCCGGCGCGGCCCCGGTGCTCAACATCAGGGCTGGCCACTACTTCCGGCAAGCAGCCGGGATCACCTTGCTCAACCCGAAAGCCGTCCTGTTCTACATGGCCTTCTTCCCCCAGTTCGTCGACCCGAAGCACAGCCCCGGCCTGCCGACCTTCGCCGCGATGGCCATGACCATCGCCGTGCTGACCTTCCTCTACGGACTCGGTGCGGTGCTGCTGACCCACTTCCTGGCGGAACGGCTGCGGGCGAATCCGCGCGTCGGTCGGGTGCTGGAAAAGCTGGCGGGCGCGATGCTCATCGGCTTCGGCGTCAAGCTGGCCGTGGCCAAGTAAACCGATGGCACGCATTTTTTGTGTCGCCAACCAGAAGGGCGGCGTCGGAAAGACCACCACCACGGTCAACCTGGCAGCCGGCCTGGCCAAGATCGGCCAGCGCGTTCTGATGGTCGACCTGGACCCGCAGGGCAACGCCACGATGGGCTCGGGCGTCGACAAGCGAAAGCTGGAGCTGACCGTCTACGACGTCCTGCTGGAATCGGCGAGCGTCGCCGAGGCGCGGGTGCGCAGCGAGAAATGCTGCTACGACGTGCTGGGCGCCAACCGTGAACTGGCCGGCGCCGAGGTCGAGCTGGTCGAGGTCGAGCGCCGCGAAAAACGCCTGAAGCTGGCGCTGGCGGCGGTCGCCGACAACTACGATTTCGTGCTGA
>JAGVLI010000654.1 GCA_020054355.1 Planctomycetales bacterium
GGCCGGTGCCGCCGGCGTCGCGCCCAATCCGCTGACGCCCAAGCAGCCGCACTTCCCCGGCAAGGCCAAGCGGGTGATTCATATCTTCGCCAATGGCGGGGCGTCGCACGTCGATACCTTCGACCCCAAGCCGAAGCTCGACGAATTCCACGGCAAGCCGTTGCCCGCCCCGAACCTGCGCACCGAGCGCAAGACCGGGGCTGCCTTCCGCTCGCCGTTCAAGTTCCAGCGCTACGGCAAGTCGGGCATCGAGGTCAGCGAGATTTTCTCGAACGTCGGCCAGTGCATCGACGACATCGCCGTCATTCGCTCCATGCATGCCGACGTGCCCAACCACGAGCCGTCCTTGATGTTGATGAACAGTGGCGAAGCGCGCCTGATCCGTCCCAGCTTCGGCTCGTGGGTGACTTATGGCCTGGGCAGCGAGAACCAGAACCTGCCCGGCTTCATTGCCATGTGCCCCAATGGCTACCCAATCCAGGAAACGCAGAACTGGCAGTCGGCTTTCCTGCCCGGCGTCTACCAGGGCACCTACATCGATACCAAGCATACGGACATCGAGAAGCTGATCGAGCATATCCGCAACAACTTCACGACGCTCAAGGAACAACGGCAACAGCTCGACCTGCTCAAGCAGCTCAACGAAAAACACCTGGAGAAGCGACAACAAGACGCACAGCTCGAAGCGCGGATTCAGTCCTTCGAGCTGGCTTACCGGATGCAGATGGATGCCGCCGACGCCTTCGACGTGAGCAAGGAACCGCAGCACATCCGGGACATGTACGGCCCCGGCGTTCATGCCCGCCAGCTGTTGATCTCGCGCCGCCTGCTGGAAAAAGGCGTCCGCTTCATTCAGCTCTGGCACGGGCAGGGGCAGCCGTGGGACAACCACGACGACATTGAGGTGAACCATCGCCGGCTGGCGGGCGAGTGCGACAAGCCCATCGCCGCCCTGCTGCGCGACCTGAAGCAGCGCGGCATGCTCGACAGCACGCTGGTGATCTGGGGTGGAGAGTTCGGCCGAACGCCGACGGTGGAGCTGCCGACGCCGGGCGCGAATGCCGGCAAGGTCAACGGCCGGGACCACAACCACTACGGTTTCTCGATGTGGCTGGCGGGCGGCGGGGTCAAAGGCGGGCAGGTCCACGGCGCAACCGATGAGACTGGCTTCAAAGCCGAGGAAAACAAGGTCCACGTCCACGATCTGCACGCGACGTTGCTGCACCTGCTCGGCTTCGATCACGAGAAGCTGACCTATCGCTATGCCGGCCGGGACTTCCGGCTGACCGACGTGCATGGCCACGTCGTCAAGGAATTGCTGACATAGCACCTTCGGTCCCAGGGCTTCCGCCTGGGACCGCACTGAATTCGAGGCTCCGCCTCGCGCATACGAACGCAGCCGGGACCGACCCTGCATCAAGCGAGGTCGGTCCCGGCTGTTTTCACCCGCGAGGCGGAGCCTCGAATTCAGTGCGGTCCCAGGCGGAAGCCCTGGGACCGAGGACTCTTACCAGTCCGGATCGAGGTCCGTTTCCAGTTCGTACAGCGGTTCTTCGCTTTCTTCGCCGTCATCGTAATTGCTGGGAGCGCAACCGCTCATGTCTTCGATCCACTTCTTGATTAGCTCGTTGTGCGTTTCCTGCCACTTGCGGAGGTCCTGAACCTTGAGCGGCCGGATATCGACGCAGATGCAGCCGGCGCCGTCCTTGTCCATGACCATCTGGCACCGCACCCGGCCGAACTGCACCGCGATATTCATCTGGGCGTGCTTGCCGTTGCTCATCTTGCCATCGACGCCGACACACTCGCGCACCGCCTCATCGATCTGATGCAGCAAGCGGTTCAGCGACACCGGATCGATCGGCTGGCAGAATTCAACGTCTTCGAGCAACTCCAATTCGCAGGCTTCATCGTCGATTTCCAGCGATTGTTCCTCGCAATCGCCCTCGTAGTCGTAACGGTCGGGCCGGGCGCACTCGATCAGCACGCGCTCCATCACGTCGACGATGGTCGGATCGACGCCGGGCAATTCGTGGCGGAAGCCGATGCCGGGGCAGGGCAGCGGATCGTAGGAGGCGGCCTCATCGCCGCCGCACGGCGGTTCTTCCTGCTCGCAGCCCGGCGCGAACGGGCACTGGCCGCACTGATTGGCCGCGATGTCGATCAGCTGGCGCTGCAGTTCCTGGGCGGCCATGCAGTTCGGATCGAGCATCAGGACGTGGTTGACCTTGTCCCAGGCTTCCTCGCAGCAACCCGCCGCGATGCACTGCTGGGCGGCGTCGAGCAGCGCGGCCACTTCCGGACGCGGCAGCTGGGATGCTTCCCGCACCAGGTTCTTGGCAATCTCGATGTCGCCGGCTTCCACGGCGCAGCGGGCCTGGTCGAGCAGGGCGCAGAACTTTTCCTTGAACTCCCGCAGCGCCTGGTCATCGGTCTGCGGCTCGCAAGGCAGCGGCTTCACCTGGATCGGCTCGGCTTCCTCGGCCGCGCTTTTCTTCATCTCTTCGAGGTGCGTTTCCAGCACCTGCTGGCCGAACTGCGCATACCACTCGTCAATGCCCTTCATGGCCTGGGCCATGACGATGCTGTCCTGCGCTTGCACGTCCCACTGGCTGCCGGGCACCAGCTCCATCACCTTGCGATAGCGCTTGACGGCCATGTCGTACTTGCCGGATTCGTACAGGAAGTCGGCCAGCCGCATGATGGCCTGGGCCTTCTGCAGCTTGGCCAGGTTTTCCAGCGGCGTGCAGACCATGCCGGCGCGGCGCGGCTGCTTCTTCTCCAGGCGGTCCACTTCCTGCTGCTTGCGGTAGGGGCACTCGACGGCAGCCTGCTTCACGGCCTCTTCCTTGGGCATGACCGTCAGCTGCTCGAATTTCTTGCCCTGCTTCCAGACGAAGCCAACCGAGTTCTTCGCGCCGCCGGTCCAGGGGCAAACGCGGACTTCGACGCGGATGTGCTGCCGGCACTCGCCGCACTTGCTCTTCTTCTCGGCACAGCAGCCCGAACAATCCGAGCAGTCGGCGCAGCCCGTGGCGCTCTGCTTGAACAGCTGCTTGCAGGTGGAAAAGAACTGCTTCACGCACGGCTGCATGGCCTGGCGGACCTGGATTTGCACCACCGGGCACATACCGCAGACCTTCAAGGTCGGGCAGCACTGCTCCAGCAGGAAGCAGCCCACCGCGCCGCTGACGCAGCAATCGCCGGCAAACGGGCAGCAGTCATTCGCGGCGATGGTCTTCTTGCAGCCGCAGCACTTGCAGTCTTCACCGCAATTGCAGTTGACGACGCTTTCGATGTCCTCGTCATCCTGGACCTTCTGGCAACCGCAGCAGGAGCAGTCCTTTTCGCAGCTGCACGCGGGCTTGTCGGCGTCGCAGGTCGGGCCGCCGCACACGCCACGCGGAGCACCGCTGCACCCTGACTTGTCCGCACAGCACGCGGCCGCGCAGCCAATTGCACTCGTGAAGCCGGCGTCACTGTTGACACCCAGACCAAAGAGCAGACTGCCCGTCTTCGCTTCCTCGGCATTGATGAGGATATCGGACACGTCCGGTTGCACCGCACCACAGCGCTCCTGGACTTCGACGAGGATGTCCTTCACCACGGCAGGGCCGTCCGGATCGAGGACCGTCACGGTCGGCCGGATGCCGGTGCCGTCGGGGTCGCAATGAAAAATGTCCAGGCGGGACAGGTTGTCCTCGGCCATTTTCAGCGTGGGGTAATTCAGGATTTGGCCGGTGGCGAAGGGCAACCGGGAGAGGATCAAGTCGTTCGGGGTCGCCGTATTGCCGACAATGATGATCTCGCCCACCAGCACCGGATGCGCCGGCATTTCGCAGTCCACCTGCGGGCGCTGCGGCAGGTCGCAGGGTTTGGGGCCGGCGTAGCAAGGAAGGGACGCCAGCAGCAACAGGGCCGTGCTCAGCACGCGGGAAGACATGAACGATTCCTCCGTTCGGGAAGATGGGATGCCCCGCCGGGGAAAACCGGGATTTCCCCTGGAGGCGCGGTCTCGGTTCCGTCCGTCAAGATGGGTAAAAAGCTGGCGGACTGCCGTAGGGTCCGCTGTGCGGACCGCTCACTTCCTGTAGGGTCCGCTGTGCGGACCATTGACCGTGCAATGGACCGCACAGCGGACCCTACGTAGGTCGTCCGTCAGTCGTCTTGGCCTGACTGCTGCAAGGATGTGGAGACGGGAGAGGCGTTGCAGTAAGGACTTCGCCTTTTCTAGCCGCGAACCAGCGGCACGCAAGCCGCTTCGGGCTTGAGCTTCAGATGCCGCACGATCGCCGGCGGCACATTCACCAGCACCCGTTCGCGGCGAACCTGGTAGGCCCGGATGTAGCGATTCACCACCCGGCCCACCCGGAACAGCCGACGGCGTTCGCTGCGATCGACGAACGGCGTCTTGAGCTGCCGGACCAAGGCGTACTCGTAATACGACAGAGTGCCGCCCGGACGCAAGAGACGATCGTAGACCTGGAAGACTTCCCGCACCAGCGACACCGGAAAGTTATTGAAGGGCAAGCCGGAGATGATGAAATCGTATTGCGCCTCGCCTGCCAGGTCTTCCACGGCCGAATGAATCAACCTGACTTGCGCCCGCCGCGAGCGAAACTGCCAGTCCAGGTCGAAGCGGCGCTGCAGGAGGGCCACGAAATGGCCGTTCAATTCCACGGCGTCGAGTCGGTCGCCGGGCAGCAAGTGCCGAAGGATTTGCTGGGTGACGGAGCCGGTGCCGGGTCCGACTTCCAGGATGCGCGCCGGTGCTCGGGGTTTCCGCAACTCGGAGGTCAGTGCCTTGGCCAAGAACAGGCCGCTCGGCAAGACCGACCCCGTATCCCGGAAGTGACGACGAAACTCACGGAAGAAGGTTCCGTACTCCGCCCAGATGTGCATCCCGGTGTCTCTCGCAGGGCAATCGTCCTAGGTGCCGTACTTTCAGATGGTTTAGTAGCATACCGTTTTTTCCGGGCCAGGCAATTGGAAACCTGCCTGCGGAACGACGACTTTGTGAAGGTTCAAGTCGCGAAAGAAAGATAAGACAGTGAAGGAACCGCTGGCCGCTCGCGGCTTCGCACGCCGCGCTCACTCCGGCCACAAGCCCGGCGGCACCTTGCCTTCAGACTTTTCCGGTTGGCGAATCCGCAGCGCCTGGGCGAAGATGGCGGCGATCGACTGCGACGACACCGGCTCCGGACGCGCGCCGGGTTTCACCCCCGCGCCGAAGACCACCAGGGGAACGTGGGTATCGTAGCGATGGGGCGATCCGTGCGTCGTGCCGCCCTCGAACGGCATTTCCCAGATGTAGTAAGGCTTCAGGATCACGGTTACTTCTCCGCAGCGCGGCGCATAGAAGGTCTTCCAGACCCGCTCGTCTTCCTCGGGCGGTCGCGGCCCTTCCAGTTCCTTGCGCGTGTAGGCGCGCTGGATGCCCGTCTGGCTTTGCAGCCAGCGCGCCAGCGTCTGCTCGACTTCCGCCTGATCCAGCTTCAGGGCGGTCAGCACGGCACGGTTCAGATAGAAGAACGGCGGATGACCGGTGCCCTCGAACCAGCGCACGCTGCCTTCCGGCTGCTTGAAGCGGACGGTCAGGTAGTCGGCCGCCTCCGTGGCCAGCTTTGAGAAAGACAGGCGATCCGCTTCCCGACCCTGTGCCCGACTCACTTCCGGCAACGGGCAGACGCCGTGGTCGGCGGTCACCAGCAGCAGGTAGCGGCCCCGGCCCACCCGGCTGTCGAGGTGGTTGAGGAGATCGCGCATGATGAGGTCGGCGCGCAGGGTCACGTCGAGCACCTCCTGCGAGTCCGGCCCCCAGCTGTGGCCGACGGAGTCATTGCAAGAGAAGCTGACGCAGAGCAGGTCGGCCCGGTCGTCGCTGCCCAGTTGCTCGCCGTCAATGGCCCGCTTGACCAGGTCCAGCAGCAGTTCGTTGCCAAAGGGCGAGTTGTACATGGCGCTGTAGTACGCCTTGCCGGGCTGCTTCAGCCCGGCCGTCATGGGATGGGGAAACGTCCGGCCCTGGAGAAAGCCTTTGCTCTCGCCGGGCTGATCGTCCACCCCGCTGTAGCGCACGTAGTTGATGTCGGGGCGCAGGTGCGTCCAGTCCTTGCCGAACCACTGATCGGAGGGCTTGGGCTGTTGTCGGTTGAACTCCGCCACCCACGGGTGGACCCGAGCGCTGAAATACGTGGACGTGACGAAGGTGCCCGTGCTGCTGTCCAGCCAGTAGCAAGCATCCGTGCGATGGCCGGCGGGCAGCACGGCCGCGCGGTCCTTGATCGACAGACCGATGACCTTGGCCTGGCCGCCGGTTTCCTGCTTCAGCACATCGCCGACCGTTGGCGCCAGCAGCCGATCCGGGGAGACGCTGGCATAGCGCGGTTGACCGCCGGGCAGGGCGGCGGTGGCGGGCGGCGGCGGGACTTGCTCGTAGCGGGACGATTGCACGGAGGAAACGTCCGCGCCTTCCGAGCGCTCGAACCATTCGTTGGCGACGATGCCATGCTGCGACGGCGTGCAGCCCGTGAGCATCGACGCATGGCCGGCCGCCGTCACCGTGTTGGCGTAGGGCAAGTGACAGTTCTGGAACCAGGCGCCTTCGTCGAGCAGCCGGCGGAACCCGCCGTCCGGCGCGTACAGCGTTTGCCAGCGCTCCAGGTAATCGCCGCGCATCTGGTCGAAGGCCACCAGCACGACCAGGCGCGGCCGCCCTGGCGTCTCGGGTTGCGGCAACTGCGGGCTGGGAGCCAGGAAGACGGCGGCACAGCCCAGCAGACCGACCAAGCCTGCCACACTCAGGAGGCGGAGTAACCGACTGGTATCCGTGAACATCGCGCGAAAACTCCAGGAAGAATGCCGGCTTCGGGCAAAGGTGAAGCAAGCTCATTGTGCCGCCGCAGGCCGTGGAAGACAAGCAGCCGGGCGGGGAAAAGTCGCGCTCGGACCTTGCATCGGCACGCGGGTTGAAGGATGATGCCGCCTGGCGTGGTCGAGTGGTCCGACGGTCGGCAACCCGGCGAGGTTTTCAACATGAGGCTCGGTATCGTATCCGTGGCGGCCTGGTTTCTGGTCCTGAATCTGGCCGGCGCTGCCGACGACCAGCTGAAGGACTCCACGTACTTTCCGCTGAAGATCGGCACGAAATGGCACTACCGCATCGGCGCTGCCAAGCTGACCTTGCAGGTCGCCAAGCACGAAAAGGTCGGCGACATGACCTGCGCTCTGATCGAATCCTTGAAGGACGGCAACATCGTCGCCACCGAGCATGTGGCCGTCAAGGACGATGGCGTGTACCGTTACACGATTGCCGGTCAGAAGCCGGACATGCCGTTTCAGATCCTGAAGCTGCCGCCGAAGAAGGGCGACACCTGGAAAGTAGCGGTCAAGATCATGAATGAAGAATTGAAGGGCACCTTCACCAGCGGCGAGGAAGAAGTCACGGTCCCGGCGGGGAAGTATCAAGCGGTCACGGCGACCAGCACCGGTTTCCAGTCGCCCGACGGCGAAGGCAACATGCAGGAGGTCGCCTTCAAGTTCTGGTTCGCGCCCAAGGTCGGCCAGGTGAAGCAGACGATTAAGATCGGCAAGCGGCCGGAGATCGCCATCGAACTGGAGAAGTTCGAGTCGCCTTGACTGCAGTTGACGCAGTCTCTTTCATGGTCCAGGCGAGCGGCGGGCGTCAGCCCGCTGTTTTCTCGCATGAACAGCGGGCTGACGCCCGCC
>JAGVLI010000179.1 GCA_020054355.1 Planctomycetales bacterium
CCAGGCACGCCATCACGATCGCTTCCAGCGCCGGCGGCAAGCCCGCCAGCGCGAGCGGCGGCGGCGCATCGTTCAAATGGGCGCGCATGGTCTCCTTCGGACTCGGGCGCACGAAGGGCAGACGGCCGGTGAGCAGTTCGTAGAGGATGACGCCCACGCTGTACAGGTCGGCACGGGCGTCCAGCGGGTGGCCGCGCACTTGTTCGGGACTCATGAATTCCGGCGTGCCTTGCGTGACCGCATTCCCGGAGCCATTCCGCGCCGGGCTGGGTGCATCGTCGGGCAGCTGAGCCAGTCCGAAATCCATGACCTTGATGCGTTCGAGCGGCTTGCTCCAATCCGCCACCATCAGGTTCGCCGGCTTCAAATCCCGGTGGATGATGCCTTGCCCGTGCGCGGCGTGCAGCACTTCGCACAGCTGGCCGAATAGCCGGCCGATCCGCGCCGGGCTGAACCGCCGGTAGTGGCGCAACAGGCGGTCGAAATCGCTGCCGCGCACGTATTCCATGACCAGGCACGGGCCGCCTGGGTCGGTCAGCGAAGCATCGACCAGGCCGATCGCATAGGGGTGCTTGAGGCGGGCCATGCAATCCAGCTCGCGCTGGAACAGGTCGCGGTATTTCTTCTGGGTGGCGAGCTGGGCGTGCATCACCTTCAAGACGACGAGCCGGCCGTTGGTGCGATGGCGCGCCAGGTAGATCACCCCCATGCTGCCCTGGCCGAGTGGCGAAGTGACTTCATAGACGCTGAGAAACACACGGCCGAGCATCGAGGTGTCCTTCACGAGCGGCGGACGGGATCGGGTCGGGATCGGACATGGTGCGAAGCCGCCAGCGGCGTGAGGCGTTCACTTCTCCAGGTGCTTCAGCAAGTCCTGCGCCCGGCCGGCCGCCTTGGTATCGGCGAACTTTTCCACGATGGTCTTCAGCTTGTCCTTGCCGTCCTGGACACGATTGCGGTCCAGGTAGTATTCGGCCAGTTTCAGCTCGCTGGCGGCCTGGGCTTCCACGGCCGGCGTCGGCACGGTCTTCGGCTTCGTCTCCGGCGGGGCCGTCTTCTTGGGTTCCGGCTCCTCGGTTTTCTTCGGCAGGGGGCGCGGATTGAGCGGCTCGCCCTGGCCGTTGAACTTGTCCTGGAAGTAGCACTGGCCGTCCCCCGTGAACAGCCAGACGTGGTATTCGATGTAAGGCGCCGCCGCCAGCTTCTTGCCCTTCCACTTGGGATGCGGCGACAATTCATCGAGGTCGTGGGCGCATTCGACCACGGCGGTCGTTTCCGGTTCCACCTTCACGTCCCAGGTCTTGCGCAGCCGGCCGCCGCGACCGCTCTGGAAGCCCGTCATCTTCCAGGACAGCTCGACGTCTTCCGGCGCCAGCTGGCCATCCTTGCGGTTGGCCAGGCTGAACCAGTCGAAGGCCGTCGGCGGCGAGATGCCGCGGCGCGGCGGGTCGGTGGTGTCGTTCTTGGCGTAGACGATGGCGTTGACGAGTTCCAGCTTGGACCCTGCGTTGGTCAGGTGCAGGTCGAAGGTCTGCTGCCGGTCTTTCCAGTTCAGCTTGACGCGGGCCATCTTGGCCGTCACCTGGGGCAGCGGCTGGTTGGCGTCGCGGACGGTCGTTACGGCGCCGTTCGTCGACTTGCGCGTGTTGACCCCGCTGCGAACATAGTTCACGTCCGGCGGACTGGGCACCTCGCAGGCCAGGGAAACGCCGATGATCGGCAGCAGGGTTGCCAGCAGCAAACGGAAGCGACGGCTCGGATGTCGAGAGGCATTGGTCATGATGGTCCATCTACCTGCAAAACAGTCTCTGGCTTGCGGCTGAATGATTCCATCATGCCGCTCGCATGCAGGCGATTCAAGCGCAAATCCTGCCAGGAAAGTGGGCAATTGAACGGATTCTGTGAACGTCGAAGAGATATGGCGGGAGCTGAATTGAAACGGCGAGCCGGGTGGCGTAAGCCCCCGGAGCATTCGAGGCTCTCCGGAAAACTCCGGGGGCTTACGCCACCCGGCTCGCCGCGCAAATCTACTTCTTCCCCTGCGCCAGCGCCCGGGCTTGCGCCAAATTGCGGCTGGCGGAGGGATCGCCGGGCACTTCCCGCAAGGCGTTCTCGAAAGCTCGGACCGCCTCGACGTAGCGCTGGGTTTTCATCGCCGCTTCGCCGTCCGCCATGAAGAGCGAGTAGCGCGACAGGCGGAGGCCGTTCAGCGCGGCCACGTCGTCGGGGACCAGCGTCAGCGCTTCCTGGTAGCTGCGCGCCGCTTCCCGGAAGTTGCCTTGCTTGTAGAACGTGACCGCCGCCTGCATCGCTTTCTCGAACTGCGGGCGATTCTTGACCTCCCCTTCCAGGTACTGTCGGGCATCGCGCAGGCCAGCGGCGGCTTGGCGGTCGTTGGGAAACAGCCGCAGCGCTTCCGCATAGTTGCGGGCTGCTTCATCGTAGCGCTTCGCCTGCATGGCGGCGGCGGCCTGGTTCATATAGCGGAAATAGGCTTGCTGGGCGGTGCCGGCATTGCCCATGAATTGCTCGGTGGCCCGCACGCCCTTCAGCGCCGCTTCGTTGTTCGGAAAGACGCGCAGCACTTCGTTGAACAGCCGATTGGCTTCCTCGACCCGGCCGAACTGCAAGGCGGTATTGGCCTGGGACAACATGCTATTGGCCTGAGTCTGGGCCTGGGCCAGTGCCTGCTTGGCCACTGCCAGCGCCTTCTTGGCGTCCTTGTCGTTGGGAAAAATCTGTAGGGCCGTCTCGAACGCCTGGACGGCTTCCTGAAAGTTGCCGGCTTTGCCAGCGGCCTGGCCGAGTTGCATCGCCTTGATGAAGGCTTCCTTGTTGTTTTCGACGTTCTGCATCTGGGCGACGCGGTTCTCCGCCTGCCGGCGCAGTTGCAGGGCGTCGGCATCGCCGGGCAGCACCTGGAGCGCTGCGGTGAATTCGCGGATGGCGTCGGCGTAGCGCTGCGCGGCCAGCGCCGCGCGGCCGATATTCAGGTGCTTCTCGTAGACGGCCAGCTTGGCCTTCTCGTCCTGGTCCTCGGCCAATGCCTTGCGGGCGTCTTCGAGCCATTTGCCCACGTCCGCGTCGCCGGGAGTCAATTGCCGGGCCATCTCGAAAGCGCGCACCGCCTGGGCGTACTGCTTCTCCGCCAGCGCCGTCTTGCCTTCGTTCAGGAAGCGGGCGAACTCCGCCTTGGCCTTCTCTCCGTCATCCTTCGCCTTGGCCTGGGCGTCCAGCACTTCCTTGACGGCGGCGACGCCCTTGGCGGCCTCGACGTTCTCCGGCAGCAGCCGCTGAGCTGCCGTGTAGGCTTGCAGGGCTTCGTCGAACTTGCGGTCGGCCAGGGCGGTATTGCCCTCGATCAGCAGGCGAGCGAACTCCGCCTGGCGCTTTTCCAGGTCGGCTTGCTTCGCCGCGGAATCGATGGGCTTGGCCGGCTGCTCGGCTGGCTGGGTCGGCTTCGGTTCCTCGGCGGCAACTTCCGCGGCGCGCGGCGCGTAGAGGTAAATCGTCCCGGCTATTCCGGCCGTGACTAGCAGAATCGCACCGATGCCCGCCAGCAGCAGGGGCTTGCGAATCAGCTTCGGCCCGACCGTGGGCACTTCGGCGGGAACGGTCGGCGACTCGGCGGGAATCGTCGGTTCGGCGGGTGGTGTGGTCGCCACCGCGATTTCAGGTTCAGGCGCGGCAGCGGCTTCAACTGGTGGCGGCGGTTCCGGCGGCAACTCGAAATCGCCATTGAAGTCGAAGGATTGGGTAATATCAACCACCGGATTGGCCGGAGTCCCGTTTGCGGTCGCTTCCTGGAGCGCGCGGATCGGAGCTTTCTCGGCGGCGGCCGCCGGAGCATCGACCTTGAATCGGCTGCCGCAGCGCGGGCACTGAATGCGTCGGGGCTTGGTAAGCGCCTGTGCCAGCTTCAGGTGCCGTTTGCAACCGGGACAGGTAACGCGGGCAGTCATGGGGCCTCGCTTCGCGCTGTGCTGAAGGCAAACCTACAATGTCTCTGAATAAACGACGAACGGCGAATGACTTGCGCTCGTATTTTTTATGCAAAGCCGCAAGCGGGATTTCCCTGTCCAGTATACTTTCCGGTAGCGATTGATCGCCAAATATTCCCAGCGAAAGGGTGAATCATGCGTTCCACGACCGCATTCATCGTTTGCTTCCTCTTGCTGGCCGTCGGCGTCCGGGCCGACGAGGGCATGTGGCTGCTCAACGAACCGCCGCGCCAGCTCTTACAGGACAAGTTCAAGTTCGAGCTGACCGATGCCTGGCTGGAACACGCTCAGAAGGCGTCCATTCGCTTCAACAACGGCGGTTCCGGCAGCTTCGTTTCCTCCAATGGCCTGATTGTCACGAATCACCACATTGGCGCGGAATACTTGCAGAAGCTCAGCCCCAAGGACAAGGACTATTATCGCGACGGCTTTTCTGCCCGCACCCACGCCGACGAATTGAAGTGCGGCGACCTGGAACTGAACGTGCTACAGTCCATCGAGGACGTGACCGCGCGGGTCAACGCGGCGGTCAAGCCGGAGATGAAGCCCGGCGAGGCGTTCGCCGCGCGCCGCGCGGTCATGGCCGAGATCGAGAAAGACTCGCTGGCCAAGACCGGACTGCGCAGCGACGTGGTGACGCTCTACCAGGGCGGCGCTTACCATCTCTATCGCTACAAGAAATACACCGATATTCGCCTGGTGATGGCGCCGGAACACGGAATCGCCTTTTTCGGCGGCGATACCGACAACTTCGAGTACCCCCGCTTCAATCTCGACGTTTGCTTCTTCCGCGCCTACGAGGACGGCAAGCCCGCACAGGTGAAGCACTTCCTGAAATGGAGTGAAACCGGGCCGAGCGAAGGCGATCTGGTGTTCGTCACCGGGCATCCCGGCACGACGAATCGGCTGGAAACCTATGCCAAGCTGCTGCACCGCCGCGATGCGACCTTGCCCTACACGCTCTCCCGCTTGCGCGCCCTGGAAGCGGCCATCCTGCAGTTCAGCGAGCGCGGTCCGGAGCAGCACAAGATGGCGGGGACCGACCTGCACCGCGTCGCCAATGCCCGCAAGGCGTTCAGCGGCATGTACGAAGGACTGCTCAACCCGGCCATCCTGGCACAGAAAGAGAAACAGGAAAACGAGCTGACCGCCGGCGGCTCCAACGAGCCGTGGAAGCAGATCGCCGAGGCCCAGAGTAAACTGCGGACGTTCGAGCGCGAGTATTACCTGCTGGAGAGCGGCCATGCGTTCTACTCCGAGCTATTCGGCATCGCTCGGCATCTAGTCCGATTGACGGCGGAGTTGCAGAAGCCGAATCCCGAACGACTGCGCGAATACCGCGACTCGAACCTGGAATCGCTCAAGTTTCAGCTGTTTTCGCCGGCCCCGATCCACGCCGACCTGGAGAAAGCCAAGCTGACAGCTTCGTTGACTTTCCTGGCGGAAAACCTCGGCGGCGCGCACCCGCTGGTGAAGGACATCCTGGCCGGCAAGGCACCCGCCGCCCGCGCGGCTGAGTTGGTCAACGGCACGAAGCTCTTCGATCCATCCGACCGCAAGCAGCTGGCCGACGGCGGGGTGAAAGCCATCGAAGCCTCGTCCGATCCGATGATCCAGCTGGCCCGGCTGATCGACCCGGAAGCCCGCAAGCTGCGCAAACGCTACGAGGATGAGGTGGAAGAAGTCGAACGCCAGGCATACGCGAAAATCGCCGAGGCACGCTTCAAGGCGCTGGGGCGCAACGTGGCCCCCGATGCCACCTTCACCTTGCGGCTGGCCTTCGGCGTGGTGAAAGGCTACCCCGAAGACGAGAAGACGATCCCCTTCACGACCACGTTCGGCGGTGCCTTTGCGCGGGCCGAGCAGCAGGGCAACCGGGAACCGTTCGAGCTGCCGAAGCGCTGGCGGGATGCGAAGAGCAAGCTCGATCCGGCGACGCCATTCAACTTCGCCGCCACCTCGGACACCATCGGCGGCAATTCGGGCAGCCCGGTGTTGAACCGCGCCGGCGAGCTGGTCGGCATCAACTTCGACCGCAATCGCCACGGGCTAGTGCGGAACTTCGTTTATACCGAGGTGCAAGCGCGTCACATCTCGGTGCATTCCAAGGGTGTGCTCGAAGCACTGCGCCGGCTTTACGACGCCGAGTCGCTGGTGCGTGAATTGACTGGAAAGTAGCCCGCCGACCTCTGGCCCGTGGGTCACGATTCCAATCGTGACAGGCGGTAATGATTGTCGCGATTGGAATCGTGACCCACGGGCCAGCCCTGCCTGGAAGTGGCGCTAGCGATTGAAAATGAACTCGCTGCTGTTGAGCAAAGCGAAGAACAGGTCCTGCCAGAAGGCCACGGCACTCTCCGGTTTCATCTTCGCCAGTTCCCGGTCGATCCAGGCCTTTTCCTTGGCCGTCGGGTGCCGGTTCAGGGCGGCGAGGTACAGTTCGTCCTGGATCGCGGCTGGCTTGCCGGCGTGCAGCGCTTGCGCCACCGTCCCCCGCTGATGCTCCAGCATCCTGGCGACGTCCCGGTCGAAGTGCATCATCAGGGCGGCCTCGAAGTACACCGGCGCCGTTTTCCAGTTGACGCAGATGTTGTAGTCCATCTCGTCGGCTACGTCGGGCTTCTCCATCACCCGCAGCCAGCGCTGGCGGAATTGCCGTTGCTCGGCCGGCGTCAAGATGTCGTCGGCGCGGCCGGCCCGCAGCAGGGCGTTGAGCCGCTGCCTGGGCTTCAGTTCCTTCAACGGCATCCGGCTGAACCAGACCTCGGTCTCCGGCGGCAGGTTGCTGGAGTTCCACACGCTTTGCAGCTGGTAGGCGTCGCTGTTGCAAATCCAGCGAATCAGCTTCTTGTAGTCGTAGCCGCCCGCGACGAAGTCTGTTGCCATTTTTTCCAGCAGCTTGGGATGAGCTACTTCGTTGTGTTCGCCGAAGTCATCAAAGGTCCGCAGCCGGCTCATGCCCCGGCCGAAGAACTGGCCCCAGTAGCGATTGACGAGCGCGGGCGCGAAATTCTTGTGGCCGACCATGTGTTCGGCCAGTTGCTGCCGGCGCGTTTGCTGGGAAGCGAAGTCCATCGTGCGGCCGTCGAGGAAAACCGCGATGCCGGGCAGGAACACGCCGTTGGGCCTCTTGTACCGGATCGTGCCGTTCGGGTTGAGCTGGAGATTGTCGATCAGCGCGCCGTCGGCCGTCACATCCAGCTGGCGGAGGAAGCCATTGACGCCGAAGAAGTGCTTCTGCTTCCAGTCGACGCTGTAAGGGTGGTCGTGGCAGCGGGTGCAGCCGATCTGGAGGCCCAGGAAGGCGCGGATGGAACGCCAGGTCGCCGGCTCGACGTTGTAACGGCCCTCGGCGGGCTGGCGATTCGGCGCCACTTCCAGCCCCAGGTGCGCCAGCAGGAACAGGGTGGCTGGATTGTCGCTGGGCTTGCCGGTCGCCGTCAGCAGTTTTTCCGTCAATGCTTTGTGCGAGATTTTCCGCGCGAATTGCTCGTGCAGCCAGGCGCGAAAGCGTTCCCGTTGGTCGGACTGCGGCATCGGCCCGGCCAAAAGCCAGTTGGTCCAGAGTCCGGACCAGTGGGCGTTGTAGTCGTCGCTTTCCAGCAAGCGATCGATCAGCCTGGGACGCTTGTCGGGACTGGGGTCTTGCTCGAAGACGCGCACCTCGTGCGGCAGGGGAATTTGTCCGGTGACGTCGAGGCAGGCGCGGCGCATGAACTCCGCGTCGCTGGTGCGCGGCGCGGGTGTCAGCTTGTTTTCCTTCCATTGTTCCGCGAGCAGGTCGTCGATGTAGGGCTTCGCGTCAACGATGATCTTGCCAGGCAGCGGCGGCCGAGCGGCCGAGCGCAACGGCTCGGCAAACAACATCAGTCCGAGAGCAAGCACGAACGCGGATTGACGCCTGGGTATAAACCGCATGGCGATCCTCCTGTCGAGTTGGATCTGATCGGAGGCGGCTGATATGTGATTTGCCTCCGGTTGGCGGACGTGAAATGCGTGGGCGATGATTGGCATGCGAAGCCGCAAGCGGCCATTTCGGCGCAAGCGGCCAGACTAGCGCGCCCAGTCGGTATTCAGGGACGCCCAGGAGCCGAGCAAGGTACAGCTGACCAGTATGGCGATGATGGCGTTGCGCTTGTTTTTCGATGAGAAGGGAAAACTCAGCAGGCCCATGAACAGCGCGGCCATCAGCGAGAGTGCCTCGCCCCGCACCAGCCACGGCTTGAGGCTGCGGTAGACTTCCAGCATGCCTTGCGACGCTTGCAACTTGAGAATCAGCTGCAAGAGCATCAGGAACAGCCCCATCAGCGCCAGGCCCAGTGCGATGGTGCCGATCCGGGATTGGCGGACTTCCTTGCGTGCGGGCTGGGCGCGCTCCTTGCGCGACCGGTGCTTCCGGCTCGACTTCCGGTGCATCAATTGGGGCATGGGAGGATGTCCTTTTCGAGGCTGAGTGGGCAGTCGAAGGGTCCGGGTGATTTTCTTCCCTGTTGATTGGACGCGGGCTGTCGCGGAAAGATTCCCGAAAAATTCCCTGCCGAGGGTGGGGCCCTCACTTCCCCGCACTCTGCAGCCGTTTCACGAATCCCTGGTAAGCCGCCGCCAGATCGACGGGCTTGTCCGCCGGCGAGGAATGCAATAGCACGCCGAAACGCAAGCGCAGCGTTTCACCCTTCTTCACGGTGGTGCGCGCGGGGCCGCCAGCGCGTTGACCGAAGGGATTGGCCACCAGCACGCCGTAATCGCGGGAATGGAACCAGCAGCGCTGGAAGTTGGCCGGGTCGGGCATGAGGGTCATGCCCAGGCGCTGGCCATCGATCGTCCCGCTGTAGTCGCACCATTCGGCTTGCTTCCCCCAGATTTGCTTTTCGTTCTGCCGGCCGGCCGCGTCGAGCATCTTGCCGCCCGCCTGCACGGTCAAGGGCGTAGCCACTCGTATTCCCAGCCCCATCTCCTCCTGCGCGCCGAAGTCGAAATCGGCCTCGCCCTCGCCCTCGAAGGTCGAGTCGATCAGCAGCAACGTCCCCTGCGGGACGATGGCGACGGTGTAGCGGCAGGTCTGCCGGCAGACGACCTTGTCGCCGGCCAGATAGCGATTGACCACGGCGAACGAGCCTTCACCTCGGCCGCCCTTGGGTTCCTGGGCGTACTTTTCGTGCTCGACCCGGCCCTGGTTGCGCCAGAAGTCGGCCCTGCCGAGGTCGCCGAAGCCGAGCCAGATGCCGGGGTGCATCGTGTCGTGGTCGCGCGCATCCTTGCCGGCCGGCGGATGGTTCCGCGTCACCTGCTGGCCATTGGGCGCTTGGACATGGGCCAGGAAGGGCCGAGCAATCTTGGGATCGTTGTGGATGTACGTGGCCACCGGCTTGCCGCCGGCGGTGATCGCCAGCTGGCCGGACTTTTCGCTGAAGGCAATCTCCGGCAACTCGGCGGTCTTGTCCGCGCCCGGCGTGGCGGTCTTGCAGGTCAGCAGAAAGGCCGCCAGGTCGGCCACCTGGCGGGCGTCCAGCAACTTGCCGAAATCATCGGGCATCGCCGAGTGCTTCGTGACGTGGCGTTCGTCGATATCGTCGCGTTCGATCCGCACGGGCTTGCCGTCGTGGCCGACCAGGACGACTTCCAGCGCGGTTTCCTGGAGCAGGATGCCAGTGAAGACCTTGCCGTCCGCGGTCAGAATGACATGCGCGGAAAAGCCCTGGGTGATGAGGGCACTCGGTTCGAGGATCGATTGGACGACTTCGGGTGCCTTGGCGCGCTGGCCGATGTCCGACAGGTCTGGAGCGAAAGCGTTGCCCTGGCCCGCCAGGCGATGGCAGCGATTGCACTGCGCGCCATTCGCGCCGAGGAACAGCTCCCTGCCGCGCTGGACGTTGCCCTGGGCCACCAAGGGCAGCACTTCGGTCATCGTCGTCGGCTTGTCGCGCAGCTTGAGGATCGTGCCGGTGCCGGCGACCTGTCGTTTGCGCAGCTCCTCGTCGGTCAACTTGTGGAAGCGTGCCGTGACCACGGGGCCGATGCGCCTGCCATCCCGCACCAGCACCGCTTGCACCACCGAGTCGGCCGTCAGGGTGAGGGGAGCAACCAGCGCGGGCGATTGCGCCGTCGGCGTGCTGCCGTCGAGCGTGTAATGCACGGCGGCTTCCGGCGCGCGCGAGACGACCTTGACGGCTTGCGTCTCGATGAAGTCGCCCCCGGTCGGTTCGACGGACAAGACCGGCGGGACCGATCTCGCGAACTTCGACATCCACAGCGCCGCCACGTCGGCGGTGCCCGCGTCCG
>JAGVLI010000140.1 GCA_020054355.1 Planctomycetales bacterium
CTGGCCGGGCACGACCGACCCGACGACGGGGAAGTCCGCCTGCACGCCGGCGCTCGCATCGCGCTCTTGCAACAGCAGCCCGACTTTCAGAAGGGCCGGGCGCTCTTCGACGAAGCCAAGAGCGCCCTCGATCAGCTGCTCGCCGCACACGACGACATGGTCAAAACGGCCGAACGGTTGGCCCAAGCGACCGACGAGGCCGAACGCAAGTCGCTCGCGGCCCGCTACGACCGGCTGCACGAACTGCTGCACCATCACGACGCCTACAACGTCGATCACCGCGTCGAGAACGTGCTGGACGGCCTGGGGCTGGCCGAGGAAGACTATCGCCGGCCGGTCGAGACTTTTAGCGGCGGCCAGCAGAGCCGGCTGATGCTCGCCAAGCTGCTCCTGGCGGCACCCGACGTGATGCTGCTCGACGAACCGAACAATCACCTCGACATCGCGGCCACCCGCTGGCTGGAAGACTACCTGGCCGCCCAGCACGAGGCCATGCTGATCGTCAGCCACGACCGCTACTTCCTCAATCGCGTGGTCAACAAGGTCTTCGAGCTGAGTCCGCGCGGCATGGCGGCCTATCCCGGCAACTTCGAGGCTTACAACAAGCTGCGCGAAGCGCGCTACGAGCAGGAACTGAAAGCCTGGGAAGCTCAGCGGGAGTACATCGCCAAGCAGGAAGAGTACATCCGCCGGGTCCACTACGGCCAGTTGCACAAGCAGGCCCATTCGCGACAGAAAGCCTTGGACAAGCTGGAACGGGTCGAACGGCCGACGCTGATTTCCGCGCCGCACATGTATTTCGGCGAGGTGCAGCGCTCGGGCGACGTGGTCCTGCAAGTCAGCGATTTATCCAAGTCCTACGACAAGCCGCTCTTCCTGGACCTGAGCTTCCAGCTGCAGCGCGGTCAGCGCCTGGGGATCATGGGACCGAACGGCAGCGGCAAGACGACGCTGCTCCGCGTGCTGCTCGGCCAGGAAAAACCCGATAGCGGCAAGGCGGAAATCGGCCACCTGGTGGAGTTCGGCTACTACGATCAGCACCTGAAAATCTTGCCCGAAGACAAGGAAGTGATCCGCGCCGTCTGGCCGCACACCGACGAGCAAACCACCGACCAGCAGCGCCGCGATTTGCTCGCGCGCTTCGGCCTGGTGGGCGACCAGGTGTATCAAAAGGTGGGCGAACTATCCGGCGGCGAACGCAGCCGGGTGGCGCTGGCCCGCGTGGTGGCCCTGGGCACCAACGTCCTGGTGCTCGACGAGCCGACCAACCATCTCGACCTCTGGGCCTGCGAATCGCTGGAAAAAGCGCTGCTCGAATTCGAGGGCACCTCCATTGTCGTCAGTCACGACCGCTGGTTCCTCAACCGCGTGGTCGATCTGCTGCTGGTGCTGGAAGGCAACGGCCGGGTGCGCGTCATCCCCGGCAACTACGACACCTACGAACTGCTGCGCGCCCAGCAGATCGAAAGTAAAGACAAATCGGGCCTGAAAGTCGAAGAGAAGAAAGTCGAGAAGCCGAAGCCCGAGCGCGAAACCCGCAAGAAGAAGCGACGATTCCCCTATCGCAAGGTAGAAGACCTGGAAGCGGAAATCGCGAAGGAAGAGACCGTGCTGCGCGGACTGGAACAGAAGATGGCCTCACCCGACCTGTACCGCGAGGGCGACAAGGTGAAGGAGACCACCCAGGCGTTCGAGGAAACGAAGCTGCGCTTGCAGCAACTCTACGAACATTGGGAGGAAGCGGTGGAGCTGAATTAAAATCGGTTCGCGACGCTTCGCAGAAGCGTGAAGCGAATCAACGCTTCTGCGAAGCGTCGCGAACCGAAAACGACACAATTGACCTATTTCGCTTGAATGCGCTCCAGCGCCTGTAGAACCGCATCCTTCACGTTCTTATCCTTATCATCCTTCGCGGCTTCCAACGCCGGAACAGCCGCCTTCGCGTCCGCGCCGAGAAATCCCAGCGCGCGTGCCGCCCGGAGGCGGATTTCCTCATCGGAGTCCTTCAGCAATTCAGCCAGCGCTGGCACCGCCGCCTTGCCATCCGCGCCCAGCTTGGCAATGGCACTGACCGCGTTCAACCGCACGTCCGCTTCCTTGTCTTTCAAGGCGCTGGCCAGGGCCGGCACTCCATCCGCGCCGAGCATGCCGAGCGCGATGACCACGTCGATCCGCACATCGGTTTCCTTGTCCTTGAATGCCTCGATCAGCGCGGGCAGCGAGTCCTTGCCCAGTTTGCCGAGCGTGAAAGCGGCATAGGGGCGAACCGCCGCGGATTTCAAAGCGGCCGCCAGTTGCGGAATTGCTTCCTTGGCCGAGGGACCGAAGCGCACCAGGGCGTCGGCCGCGCGCGGTCCGAGTTCATCGTCCTTGAGCAAGGCGATCACGTCGCCGAGCGCTTCCTTCGCGTCCGGCCCCAGTCGGCCGATGGCATCGACGGCCAGCCGGCGCACCATCTTGTCCTTGTCCTTGAAGGACGCGACCAGCGCTGGCACCGCTTTCTTCGCGTCGGGGCCGATCTGGCCCAGGGCAAAGACGGCATGGCCGCGCACTTCGGCGTTTTCGTCCTTCAGCGTGTCGATCAGCGCGGGCACGGCCGGCGCTGCCTTGGGACCGATGGCCGCCAGCTCCAGCGCCGCCTTGCTGCGGTTCACCGCTTCCTTGTCCTTGAGCTGCTCGACCAGCTTGGCGACTTCCTGGTTGTCCTGCGCGCGCAGCGTTTGCTCGGACTGGAACACCAGGCAAGTCAGGAGGAGCAACAGCATGGCGAGGCGCGGCATGGGATGACTCCGTGAGCGGGAAGGCGATAGTCGTATGGTATCCGGAGAATGACGGATGGAGTAGCGCCGGCTAACAGGCGAGAGTAGCCCGCCGCTTCGCGGCGCAGCCGCACATAGTAGCCCGCCGCTCCGCGGCGGAACGCGGCGCAGCC
>JAGVLI010000641.1 GCA_020054355.1 Planctomycetales bacterium
CGATGCCGAAGGCCACGCCGATCAGGGCCATGCCGTGCGAGCGCTTTTCCGGCGTGGTGGTGTCGGCGATTACCGCCTGGGCCGTGCTGATGGTCGCCCCGGCAATCCCGGCTCCCAGCCGGGCAACGAAAAGCAGTACCAATGCCAGGACGAGGTGGCCGTGCGCGCCAATCTCCGACGCGACGCCGAACAGCGTGTAGAAAATCACGGAAGCGCCCAGACCGACCAGCAAGATGGATCGCCGGCCGATGCGGTCCGAAAGCCGGCCCCACACGGGCGCGAAGAGGAACTGCATCGCCGAGAACGACGACATCAGCAGGCCGAGCAGCAGGCCGCGCAGCGGTCGATGGTCCAGTCCGGGCAGCAGCGGTTCGAGCAATTCCAGCGCGTAGAGCGGCAAGAGCGGCAGGACGATGCCGAAGCCGAGCAGGTCGATGAAGACGACCAGGAAGACGATCAGCATCGCATAGCGCCGGGCGCGGGCAACCGGGTCCGGCGCGGGAGCAACGGCTTCAGGCTGCGTCTCGGGACTGTCGGCGGATTCCATCAGCGCGTTCTCGAAAGATGTACGGGCCGGTTCATTCTATTTTGCCGTTGACCGCCGAACAGCCGTCGGCGAAGGTTAGGCGATGGAAACCACCGCGAAGCCCGCCTTTCTGATCGTCGATACCGAGACCATCCCCGATGGCCGACTGCTGGGTATGGTGAAATATGCCAAGGAAGAACTGTCGCCGGAGGAAGCGATTCACCGCGCCCAGGAAGAAGCGCGGGCACGGTCGCGCGACGGCTCCGATTTCTTGCCCGTGACCTATCACGTGCCCGTGGCGGTCTGCGTCATCCGGGTGGGCGCCGACCTGATGTTGCAGCGGATCACCTGCCTGGACGCGCCGCAATATCGGCCGCGCATCATCGTCCGGCAATTCTGGGAAGGGCTGTCGCGCGTCGTCGGTTCCACCATCGTCTCCTTCAACGGTCGCGGCTTCGACATCCCCATGCTCGAACTGGCAGCGTTCCGGTACGGCGTGAGTTGTGGGCGCGATTATTTTCTCACCACCCGCAATCGCTACCGCGACGGCCATTTCGACGTGCTCGCCTTCCTGAACAACTTCGGGGCCTGCCATCACAGCGGCGGCCTCAACCTGCTGGCGAAGATCCTGGGTAAGCCCGGCAAGATGGATGTCGCCGGCGACCGCGTCTATCCGCTCTACCAGGCCGGCAAACTCCAGGAGATCAACGACTACTGCATCCACGACACGCTCGACACCTATTTCGCCTTCGTCCGCTGCCGGGTCGTCATGGGCGAAATCACGCTGGAGCAGGAGCAGGAGATCGTCCAGGCAGCCAAATCATTTCTGCTGGCCAAGGTCGCGGAGATGCCGGCGCTGCAGACTTACCTCGCCAACTGGGGCGACTGGAACCCCTGGCCGTGAGTCATCTCCTGTAGGGTCCGCTGTGCGGACCGTTGGCCACGTCGGTTCGGGCGATTCGATGGTCCGCACAGCGGACCCTACAAGTGGACCGTGAGTCATCTCCTGTAGGGTCCGCTGTGCGGACCATCAGACACCTCGGTTCGGCCGGTTCAATGGTCCGCACAGCGGACCCTACGAGTGGGCCGTGAGTCATCTCCTGTAGGGTCCGCTGTGCGGACCATTCGCAATCTCGGTTCGGGCGATTCAATGGTCCGCACAGCGGACCCTACGAGTGGGCCGTGAGTCATCTCCTGTAGGGTCCGCCGTGCGGACCATTCGCAACCTCGGTTCGGGCGATTCAATGGTCCGCACAGCGGACCCTACGAGTGGACCGTGAGTCATCTCCTGTAGGATCCGCTGTGCGGACCATTCGCAACCTCGGTTCGGGCGATTCAATGGTCCGCACAGCGGACCCTACGAGTGGGCCGTGAGTCATCTCCTGTAGGGTCCGCTGTGCGGACCATTCGCAACCTCGGTTCGGGCGATTCGATGGTCCGCACAGCGGACCCTACAAGTCACCGTGAGTGCGAAGCCGCCAGCGGCTCAGGCGGCTTAGACTCTCCAAAACTCCCACAGTCCGCGTGTCAGGAAATACCACAACTCTTGCACCCGTTGCAGGCTGTTCCGGGCCTTCTCTTCGCGATGCCACAGCTTGCGCCAGGCGTACTGCGCCGCTTTCACGGCCAGTTGCAGCGGGGCGTCGAGGGTCACGATCAGCTTATAAACGAACATCGCCGGGCGCGACTCGCCGCTCTTGCGGAGATAGCGGGCAAAGCCGATCGCCACGTTCGGCGCGCTGTAGGCGACGTTCAGGCGCGTGCTCGATCGGCTGTAATGCACGACCGAAACCTCCGGCAAATAGTGCAACGGCTGCCGTCCGCCAATGCGCGTGGACAGATCGAAGTCCTCCCCGCCGAAGGTGTAGGCTTCATCCCAGCGGCCGACCGCGAAGAAGACCCGGCGCGGGATCAGCATGGCCGCGCCCATCAGAATTTCCACTGTGCGCGCGCCGGACGGTCCTCGCAACACCTCGCGCCGATACTGGTGATAACCTCGGCGCAGCAAGCCGGTCCAGCGCAGCAAGGAAGTACGATGCAGGAAGGTAGCCACCGTCGGTCGCGGCCGGCAGGAAACCTGCGTGCGTCCAGTGTCGTCGCATAAGCGTGGCCCGATGATGCCCGCTTCCGGATGCGCTTCGGCGTACTCGACCAGTCGGCCGAGCGTGCCCGGCGGCACCAGCGTGTCGTTGTTGAGGAAGAAGAGGTAGGGCGACCGGGCCAGCGCCGCCGCCTGGTTGGAAGCGGCCCCAAAGCCGCGATTGCGGCCGTTGCGGATCAGCAAGACTTCGGGAAACTCCTCGGCCGTCATCTCCGGCGCGCCGTCGCTGGAAGCGTTGTCCACGACGATGACTTCCAGCGGCACGCCCTGCGGCTGGCGCAGCAGCGAGCGCAGGCAGTCGCGCAGCAACTCCCGGCAGTTCCAGTTCGCGATGCACACTGACACTGCCGGCACTACTAGCGGGGTTTCGTCATGATCTGGGTGGGTCGGCGCATCCGGGTACGCGACTTCGGCGAACGACTGCGGCATACGATCTCCCAGCATTGCTGATCGAGGTAGGGTGACACCGCCCCCCGACCACAGAGCCAAGCCGCCAGTCCGAAGCGAAATTGCTTGAACCGGCTCAGCGGCTCGCGGGCGTGGCGGCCCAGCAGCACCCGGTAGTTTTCCACCTGCTCGGCGGTCACCGTCGGCCAGCCTTCGCGGAACGCCACGGCCCAGACGTGCAACGGGCGGCCCTTGGGTCCGTGCCAGCCCACGATCTTGGTCGGATAGGGTTCGAGCAGCACTTCGAGGGCCGCCGGCGAGAAGCGCCAGTAGTCGTTGGGATATTCGTGAATGTGAAAGTAGAAGGGGCAGCTCACCACCAGCACGCCATCGGCGCACAGCACCCGATGGATCTCATCGAAACCGCGCCAGAACCGGGCCACATGCTCGAAGCAATTCATGGCGATCACGGTGCCCACCGAGGCGTCGGCTTGCGGCAGGGCTTCCACGTTGGCCAGGCAATCGACGCCCGGCCCCGGCCGCAGGTCCACCCCCAGATAGGGCTTGTCGGGAAACAGCCGGCGCAGGTCGGCGAGGTCTTCCTGGCCGGCGACCTGGTACGAACCGATTTCCAGGATCGGACCCGGCAGCTCGAACGCCTCGCTGGTGGCGCGGGCGACGCCGTGCAGAAAGTGGTTCATGGAGCGGTTTCACTCCAGATTGAAGTTGATGGCGTTCTCTTTGCCCGCCTTGACCTCGCACAGCAAGCCGGACTGTTCCGGATCGCGATACTTCACCGGCAGCAACGAGCGCGGCCCGGAAAACGGCATGCCGGGGGCGGGGCTGGCAGTATCGACGGCAGCCACGGTCACGCGGTACCAGCCAGGCGGCAAGCCGGTTGTTTCCGTGGTCTTCAAGCGATAGCTGCCGTCCGGCTGAATCTCGGCGCGCACTGGCAAGCCCGTGCCGCCGCGAATGGCATCCGGCGTGAAGACGATCGTCCCGTGAGGCAAGGGCTGCCCGCGATAACTGACCTTGCCCGTGGCCGCAGCCGGCCCGTCCGAAGGGCCGCCGCAGCCGGCGAAGATCAAGGGAAGCAGCAGTATGGATGCAAATGAACAAACGGCCCGAATCCGAAGCGCGGCGCTGCCCAGCCCTCGCGGGGCGAGCGACCTCCAGCAGTTGATGACAGGAACGTTCGCGATCGGCATGATGGAAAGGTCCGTCCTCCTTGACGGCCGACAGTGGCCGGATGATAGCATTCGGCCGGGGTCTGGCCAAGCCCGACCCCGAAAGCGCGCCGGCTGGGGCTGGAGCGCGGCGGGCCGTTCCTGTTCGGCTTGACCTCTGGCGGCAAGGCGATTACAAACCGCATCTCCCTCCGCGGGAAACGGGACGAGTCTGCCCACGATTGCCGGTCGGCCTTGCTCGCGGGACCGAGGCTGCCGGGGTCGGCAAAACAGGACGAGGAGACGGGAACAGTGAAGAGGATTGTCATCATTCTGGCGGGCGTGGCGACCCTGGCGGCTTACCTGAGCAGCCATCTGTTTGCCCAGAACCCTGCCGCCCCAGTGCAACCCCAGCAACCACCGGTGGCCCAGCCGCGCCCCTTGCAGACGCGGATCGGCCTGATGAACATGGTCCATGTGCTCAAGCACTACAAGAAGTTCCAGACCATTGAGGAGAGCGTCAAGAAGCGCGCCGGCGAGCTGCAGAAATCGCTGGAGCCGTTCCAGACTGAACTGATCCAGCTGCGGACGCGCTATCAGGAAGCCAAGACTTCGCCGGAAGAGCGCGAGAAGATCGAGTACCGCATGAAGCAGCTGCAGCTCGACGCCCAGCAGAAGGAAGAGGAAGCCAAGAAGGAACTGGTCAAGATCAATGGCGACGCCGCCAAGATGATCTACAAGGAAGTCGAGGACGCGGTCAATTCCTACGCCCGCTCCAACAGCCTGGAACTGGTGCTGTTCTACAACGACGCCATCACCGCCGAGGATTACTACCATCCGGCCAACATCCAGCGCAAGCTGACGACGCCGGCCGCCATGATGCCGATGTTCGTCACGCCCGGCATGGACATCAGCAACAGCATCGTGGCTACGCTCAATGCCAGGGTGGCGCCCACGGCAGCGGCCCCGGTGGCTCCGCCGGCCGGCGCTCCCCGGCCGCAGTAATCGAAGTATGGATTTTCGGGCTTGGCCGGGAAGGCCAAGCCCGAAAACGCAATAGCGGGGAACCTCTGGTCCAAGGTCTGTGTTGTAGGTCAGGCTTTCCAGCCTGACTGTGACGCCAGTGTCAGGCTGGAAAGCCTGACCTACAAGACCCGGACCCGAGGTCGCCAGAATCCGCACTATGGACCAGGGAAGGTCAGTACCGTGAGAACAGTCAAACAGCGCAATCAGCGTACTCTGGCCCGGCCGGCGGAAGCCGGGGGAATTGGGTTTCTGACGAGTGCCCCGGTCCGCATCCGGTTTCTGCCGGCAGCGCCGGATACCGGCATCGTCTTCGTCCGCACCGATCTCAAGCCGGCCGTCCGCATCGAGGCCCGGCTGGAGAACGTCACCGGCACCGACCGGCGCACCACCCTCGGCCAGCCGCCCGCCCAGGTGTCCTTGGTGGAGCATGTGCTGGCGGCGCTCGCGGGCCTGCGCATCGACAACTGCATCGTCGAGCTGAACGCGCCGGAGCCTCCGGGGCTGGATGGCTCGGCCCTCAAGTTCGTCGAGGTCCTGCGCAAGTCCGGCACCATCCTGCAAGCGGCCGTGCGGCCGATTTGCGGCGTCGAGGAAGCCGTGATCGTGCAGGCCGGCGGCGCTTCGCTGTCCTTGCATCCGGGCATGTCCGACGAATTCAAGATCAGCTACGTTCTCGACTACGGCTCCCCGTCGCCCATCGGCCGGCAGAGCCATACCCAGATCATCACCCCGGAGAGCTTCGCGAACGACCTCGCGGATTGCCGGACCTACGTGCTGGACCAGGAAGCCCACGCGCTGCGTCGTCAAGGGCTGGGCGAGCGACTGACCACCGCCGACCTGCTGGTCATCGGCCCGCACGGACCGATCGGCAACCGCTACCGCCACGCCAACGAGCTGGTGCGCCACAAGATCCTCGACATCGTCGGCGACCTGGCGCTGCTCGGCCATGACCTCTGCGGCCACCTGGTGGCCTGCCGCTCCGGTCATGCGCTCAACGTCGAGCTGGCGCGGGCGTTGTGCCAGACCGCCCGCCGGAGCGTGCGGGCGGCAGCCTGACTACCCTTCTTCGGGGAATTTCCATGTCGCGTTTGCGGATGGCCGTCATCGGAGTCGGGCATCTCGGCAAGGAACACGCCCGTATCCTGGCAAGCCTTCCGGACGTGGAGCTGGTGGGCGTCGTCGATGTCAATTCGGACCAGGCCCAGGCGGTGGCCCGCCAGTGGAACACCCGGGCCTATTCCGCCGCCTGGCCGCTCGTGAACCTGGTCGATGCCGCCGTCATCGCGGTGCCGACCTGCCATCATCATGCCGAAGCCCGGCCCTTTCTCGAACGCTCCATTCCCTTGCTTATCGAAAAGCCCCTGGCGGCCAGCAGCCCGGAAGCCGAAGACCTCGTGCGCCTGGCCGAGCGTCAGGGGACGTTCGTGCAAGTGGGGCATATCGAGCGCTTCAATCCGGCTTTCGAGGAATTGCAGCAGCGGCCGATGCAGGCCAAGTTCGTCGAATGCGAGCGCCTGGGCCGCTTCACCGGCCGGTCGCTCGACATCGGCGCCGTCCTCGACTTGATGATCCACGACATCGACTTGCTGCTGACGATGGCGCAATCGCCCGTGACGGACGTGCAAGCCGTCGGCGCGACGGTCTTCGGCGGTCAGGAGGACCTGGTGAATGCCCGGCTGTCCTTCGCCAACGGCTGCGTGGCCAACCTGACCGCCAGCCGGCTCAGCCCCAAGCCGGTACGCCGGATGCGTGTCTGGTCGCCGGAAGGCTATGCCCGGCTGGATTTCGCCCGCCGCCGATTGTCGCTGGTGCAACCGTCGGCCGAGCTGCGCCACG
>JAGVLI010000270.1 GCA_020054355.1 Planctomycetales bacterium
GATTCCGCCCGCCGCGCGGCTGGCCGCGCTCGTTGACGTTTACGATGCCCTGCGCCGCAAACGTCCGTACAAACCGGCGATGGCTCACGAGGCCGCCGTCCGCATCATCATGGACGAGTCCGACGGCCAGTTCGATCCCAACGTGCTGCAGGCGTTTTCGATCTGCCACGAGAAGTTCAAGACGATCTTCCAGCAAGCACGGGATTGATTGGCCCGCACGGTCTGGCTCAAGAAACGGCCGCGCTCGGTTGCACAACCACCGAGCGCGGCCGCCGTCGTATCCTGTGCAGAACGTTGGTCGAGTCATCCACGGGCGCGTTACGGAGAAACCTCATGCCCTGGTGGTTAGCCGCACTGCTCTCGGCGGCCTGTTATAGTTTGCAATACCTGCTGCTCGAAGTGCTTTTCACCGAGAAGGAGAAGTTCGCCCCCTATTACACCTTCCTGACGCTGGCGAATGCCGTGGCACTCGCGGCCATCATGTTTGGCCTCTACCCCGATCAGGATTGGTCGCAGCTGCGGCAGAGTTGGAGCGTGGCTGGGCTGATGCTGCTCTACGTGCTCGCCGGCAGCGGTGCGTACCTGTTCAACGCCCTCGCGATTCTCGACAAGAACGCCACGCATGCGTCGCTGCTCGAAATCACCTATCCGCTGTTTCTCATCGCGTTCACGGCCGTGTTCCTGCACAAGGTGCATCTCAATTTCCTCGGCTTCGTCGGCACCCTGCTCATTCTGGGCGGCACCGCGCTGGTGCTCTACAGCCAGGGAAACGAGACCGCACCGGAAGCGGCGCGGTCACAGCGACTGCCAGACGGCCAGCAACCCCAGCAGCCCTAGCCCCGCCAGCACGCCGCGCACGATCCAGTCCTGACGGCGGGCGCGCCGCAACGCCTCGGCATAGGGAATGCGCGTGAATTCGATCGTGGTGTAGAGCGGCAGATACCAGCGCGGGAACAGCCAGTGCAGCGCCACCGCTAGCTTCTTCTTCAGCACGAACCAGCGCGAGCCGACGCGGTCGCGCATCTCGATGAAATTCTCGATGCACAGGTCGGCCAGCACGTCGAGGTGCTCCTTGCGCCGCGCTTCAAAGTCGCGAAAGGCCGCTTCCCAGTTGGGCGCGTGGGTCCGCACGCATTGGGTCAGCACCGTGCAATCCTCGAACGCCGCATTCATCCCCTGCCCGAGGAACGGCACCACCGCATGGCAAGCGTCGCCGATGAGGACCGCCTTGCCGCCCTGATGCCAGGGCTGACAGCGGATCGTCACCAGGGCGCCCGTCGGATTGTGCAGGAAGTCCTCGACCAAGTTGGGCAGCAGCGGCACGGCATCGGGAAACTCCTGCTCGAAAAAGCGGAGAATATCGATAGGAGCAGTCAGCGCCGCGAAACTGTTCGGTCCTTCCATTGGCCAGAACAGGGTGCAGGTAAAAGAACCGTCCTGGTTGGGCAGCGCGATCATCATGAAGCTGCCGCGCGGCCAGATGTGCAGGGCGTGCTTTTCCAGCTGGAAAGCACCGCTCGGTCCCGCCGGGATGGTCAATTCCTTGTAGCCGTGCGTCAGGTAGTCTTGCCGATAGTTGAACCTTTCCTGTTTTTGCATTTGTGTACGGATGGCGGAGTAGGCCCCATCCGCGCCGACGATGACCTCGGCCGGAACGCGGCTGCCATCGTGAAACTCCAGCACGTTCGAGCCGGGATCGAAGCCCGTACACCTCCGGTCGAAGTGTAAGCGCACCGAGGGCAGCTTGGCTGCGGCTTCGACGAGCAGCAGGTTCAAGCCGGCGCGGGACACGGAATAGAGCGCTTCGCTGTCGTCCTTGCCGTACGGCTGAAAGGTCAGCTGCCCGGCGGCGGTGTGAATCATCCGGCCGCGCATCAGGATGCCGGACTTCAACACTTCGTCAGCCAGGCCGACTTCCCGCAGCGCATGGATGCCGCGCACGGAAAGCGCGAGGTTGATGGAGCGGCCGCGATCCTGCGCGTGAGTGCGGGGATCGGAACGCCGTTCGTGGAGATCGACGCGGCAGCCCAGGCGTCCGAGGTAGCACGCCAGCAGCGTCCCGGCCAGCCCAGCGCCGACGATGGTAAACATGAAAATTCCACTGGAAGACCATGCGCATCAAGAGGCGGCAATTTCTCCCAACACGGCGCCGTTCAAGCCTGGAACACGCCGAAAACCATGGTCGTTCGTTACGAAAAGCGCGCAGCCGGCTTCTCGTGCAGTAGCGGCATGAATGGCATCCGGTGTTTTCAAGTTGAAGGTTGCGCGCAGCTGGGCGGCGGATTCGAGCACGCTGCGGCTGATCGGCAGGCAATGGAGCCCAATAGTGCCGAGGAGAATGTTACGAACGAGCGCAACCAAGTTCGCGTTGCCGTCGCGCAGTGGTTTCACCAATACTTCCAGAATGCATAGATCACTGGTTACGACGAGCTGACTTCCAGCGTGCAGCGCATCCCACAATGGCGCGGATGCGGACAAGTACGGTTCGATCTGCTCGACGAAATAGATGACCGTGCTAGCGTCCACATAGATGCTGCCGGCGCCAGGCAGGGCGATTACTCCCATGAATCGCGCTCCGCCTGGAGATACGCATCGACTTCCGCCGCCGTCTTGAAGAGTTGACCACCTCGATAGTCGCCCAAAACCTCCCGCAAGGGTCTCTTGGCGGGTGACTCGCCCTGGACCAGAATGTGGACGGTCGCCAATTTCCCTTCCGGCAGCTCCGGAACGCAAATCTCGATGCGATGCCCCGGCAGGACCGTGGTGGTGACTTGCAGTACGGATGTCGTCATGTTGCACCCTCAACTCATTGCTTGCGTCAAGGTCCGCGCGAAATGCCACACTTCCTCGAAGGTATTGTACAGCGGCACCGGCGCGACGCGGATCACATTCGGCTCGCGGAAATCGCAAACGACGCCGGCGCGCTCCAGTGCGGCCAGCAGCGGACGCGGTTCGTCGTGGACCAGGATGGACAGCTGGCAGCCGCGCTGGGCTGGGTCGCGCGGCGTGATGACTTCGACTCGGCCGGTCGGCAGCCGATCCAGCAGGTAGAGCAGGTAGC
>JAGVLI010000122.1 GCA_020054355.1 Planctomycetales bacterium
CGGCGTGGGCCAGGCGCACGGCGGCTAGCAGGGCCGTCAGCAAGAGCAGCAGTCCCAGGCAGCGCCGGATCATCATGAAGTCGTTCTCCGCCAGTCTGGAGCGGCCGAACCGGGAGCAGTGTCATTATGAAGGCGCGGCGCGGTCCTCGCAACTTGATTTGTGGGCCGCCCTGGTTCGTAGTTCCGCCTTCAGGCGGCGAATCGCTCGCGCTCTGACAGCGATGATACGAATCAGAGCGGCAAGCGATTCGTCGCCTGAAGGCGGAACCACGAACACTGTTGGCCGCGACTATCAATATCGTTCCAGCGGCGGCAACGCTTTGGGAGCTTGCGGCTTCAGCAGCAGGCCGGGATCGCGCGGCCGAGGATCGGCCACGCCGCCCGTCTGAATCAGTGTCGGCGGCTCCGGAGACGGCAGCCGCGAACTCGCTTCCACAATGCGACTGATGGCATAAATCACCCGCCGGCGCACTTCCGGATCGGGGTCCTTCATCGCGTGCAAGAGCGCTGGCAGCGCATCCTGGGCCTGCTTGCCGAACTGCCCCAGGACGATGGCGGCATTGGCGCGCAGCTCCGGGTCTTTGTCGCCGAGGGCGGCGGTCAGCGCGGGCACCGCTTCCTTGCCGAGATTAACCAGCGTGTACGCGGTCGTCTGCCGGACTTCCGGGTCGCCGTCCCGCAGCGCCGCGACCAGCACGGGAATCAGGTCCTTGTGCTTGCCCACCAGAGCCTGGACGGGATTAGGCTCAAGCTTGGGCATTTCCTTGATCTTCTCGGGTTCCTTGTCCTTGGTCTTCTCGACTGGCTTGTCCTTGTCCGCGGCCGACGCTTGATGCAGCTCGCTGGCGGCGAACAGGCTGACAGTCAGGACCAGGAAGAGGGGTGCGAAGAAGCGGCGCGCGGTCATGGGGGCGTCCTTTCTCCCAATGAATGGAGTTCGGAGGTTGCGGAGAGTAAATAGTGTAGTCAAAGCGGCGGACGTGGGACAAGCGGAGTTCGGCCTTCGCGGCGGGCGCTGCCTTCGAGTAAGATGAGCGCGGCTCCCATCGGAGTATCCCGGCATGAGACTCACGTCGATCCCCCAGCTCGCCCGCGACGCCAACCGGCTGCGCGAAATCGTCACCACGCTGAGCAAGTACAGTCTGGCGGACTGGATCAGCCGGCTCGACTTCGAGTTCGTGCGTAGTCTGTTCAAGCGCGGCGAAGGTCCGTCGCTCACGCAGCTGACGACCGAAACCCGCATCCGCCTGGCGCTCAGCGAGCTGGGCACCACCTTCATCAAGCTCGGCCAGATGCTCAGCACCCGGCCCGATCTGGTCGGCCCGGTGCTGGCGCAGGAACTGTCGCTGCTGCAAGCGGCCACGCCGGCCGACCCGCCGGAAACCATCCGCGCCTCGATCGAAGCGGAGCTGAAACGGCCCATCGCCGAGCTGTTCGCCGCGTTCGAGGACGAACCGCTGGCCTCGGCGTCCATCGGTCAGGTGCATCGGGCGACATTGCCGGACGGTCAGCACGTGGTCGTCAAGGTGCAGCACGCGGGCATCGAATCCAAGATCAAGAGCGACCTGGAAATCCTGGCGGCGCTGGCCGAGCTGGCCGAGAACAACCTGACGGAGCTGGCGCAGTATCGGCCGAAAGCGACCGCGGCCGAGTTCCAGCGCGTGCTGCTGCGCGAGCTGGATTTCGGCCGGGAAGAGCGCAACCTCCGCCAGTTCGCCGACCACTTCGCTTCCAATCCCAAGGTGCGCTTTCCCAGGCCGTTTCCGGAGCTGTCGACCCGCCGCGTCTTGACGATGGACTACCTGGAAGGCATTCCGGTGGCCGAGCCGGATCGGCTGCGGGCAGCCGGCGTCGATCTGCACGACATCGCCCGGCGCGGAGCCAGCATCTTCCTCGAAATGATCTTCCGCGACGGCTTCTATCACGCCGATCCGCATCCCGGCAACCTGCTGGTGCTGGCCGACGGCGTCATCGGCATGATCGATTGCGGCATGGTCGGCCGGCTCGACTCCCAGCTGCGCGAGGACATCGAGGAGTTGCTCATTGCCGTGGTGCAGGGCGACGCCGCCCGGCTGACGGCGGTCATCACCCGCGTCGGCAGCGTACCATCCCGGCTGGACACGGCGGGCCTCGACGCCGACGTCTCCGATTTCGTCTCGTACTACGCCAGCCGGCCGATGCACAAGCTGGAGCTGGGCCGGGCGCTGAACGAGATGACCGGCATCATCCGCCGCTATCACATCCTGCTGCCGACGCCGATCGCCATGCTCATCAAGGTGCTGGTGATGCTGGAAGGCACGTCGCGGCTGCTGAACCCGCACTTCGAGCTGATCGAGCTGATCCGGCCCTATCAGAAGAAGCTGATCTGGCGGCATCTGTCGCCGCGCCGCCGGCTGGAGAAGCTGCGCGGTCTTTACAAGGAATGGGAGCACCTGGGCAAGCTGCTGCCGCGCAGCATCATGAACCTGCTGCAACAGGCGCAGGGCGGCAAGCTGGAAATGCACGTTGAGCACAAGAGATTGGAATCGGCCGTCAATCGCCTGGTCTTCGGCATGATTACCAGCGCGCTGTTCGTGGGTTCGTCGATGATGCTCAGCAACAAGGTGCCGCCGGAGGTCTACGGCATCTCGATCCCCGGCGCGCTCGGCTGCTCGATGAGCCTGTTGCAGGCGCTGCGGCTCTTGTGGGCCATCCGCAATTCGGGCAAGCTGGACCAATGAGAATTGCAGATTGCAGATTGCAGATTGCAGATTGAAAACCCATACGGTGTGCAGAGACGTGCGATGACCGAACGATCGGAACCTTCCGCCAATTTGCAATCTGCAATTTGCAATCTGCAATTCCCCGAGACGTTCCGTGCCCTGCGTCATCGCAACTATCGGCTCTTCTTCCTGGGCCAGTTCGTTTCGATCACCGGCTCCTGGATTCAGATGCCGGCGCTGGCGTTGCTCGTCTACGAGATTTCCGGACGGCAAGCGCGCTGGCCCGCCTGGATCGCCGCCGCCCAGTTCCTGCCCACGTTCCTGCTGGGCTTCTGGGGCGGCACACTGGCCGACCGCTGGCCGAAACGGCCGTTGCTGTTCTGGACGCAAACCTTGCTCCTGCTGCTGCCCTTGGGCCTGATGACGCTGGCTGTCCAGGAAGTGCGCAACCCCTGGCTCTACGCGGTGGTGAGCGCCACCATCGGTCTGGTGGTGACCATCGATTTCCCGACCCGGCTGTCGTTCATTAGCGACCTGGTCGGCCGCGACGACCTGGGCAATGCCGTGGCGCTCAATTCGCTGCTGTTCAATTCCGCCCGGCTGGTGGGGCCGATGGTCGGCGGCCTGATCCTGATCTGGGCGGGACCGGCCGCCTGCTTCTGGGCCAACAGCGCCAGCTACCTGGCCGTGCTCTTCGCCCTGACCCACATGAACTCGGCTGAACTGCACATGACGCCGCGCGCCGGCCGTGAACCGCTGCCCGTGCTCGACGGCGTCCGCCACCTGGTCGGCCGGCCCGATCTGCTGGCCTTGCTGTTGCTGGC
>JAGVLI010000488.1 GCA_020054355.1 Planctomycetales bacterium
AAAGCCGCGCCCAAGCCGGAAAAGCCGCGCGTCGTGGTTCCGCCGATGCCGGCCAAGCCCGACTATGCCAAGCCGAAACCCAAAGCGGTGGCCGACGAGAGTCGCCGCCGATTTTTCGCCGACGTGATGCTGGGCTCGTTCCTGGGCATCGGAATGACGTCGATGGCGACGACGTTTGGCCTGTGGACCCTGGGCACCGCGCGGTTCATGTATCCCAACGTGTTGATGGAACCGCCCAGCAAATTCAAGGTCGGGTTTCCCAGCAACTTCGCGCCCGGGCAGGTAGAGACTAAATTCATTGCGCAATTCGGCGTGTGGATTGCCAACTACGAGTACCAGGGACAGCCGCAGATCTATGCCTTGCGGAGCGTATGCACGCACCTGGGTTGCACGCCCAACTGGCTGGAAGGCGAGCAGAAGTTCAAGTGTCCTTGTCACGGCAGCGGTTTTTACAAGGACGGCATCAACTTCGAAGGTCCGGCCCCGCGACCGCTCGAGCGCTATGCGATTCGGGTGGCCGACGACGGTCAGTTGGAAGTCGACAAGAGCAAGCTTTTTCAGGAAGAAATCGGCCAGTGGAGCGACCCTGCTTCGTTTGTCCCGGCATGAGCCAGTCCGAGTGCGGACCTGGCCGCGTGAGTTGCTGCGCCGATTCGAAAGCCCGCCGTCCGTGCGGCGCTCGGCCAGGCGGCGAGCGATCGCCCTGTGAACTCTCTCCGCGATCTCGCGCGGACCGATCTCGGGCTGAGGGAATTCGCTTGGACGAGATTCGCGTCGATGTCCTTTGCGTCGACGTCATTCGCGGAATGGGTGGCGAGTTGACGCCGCGGAACGAGCCGGCGTCTCGATGGGTGGACTTGTTTCTTTTTCTTCGTAAGCGGCGGTAGCACACGATGTCCATTGGTGAAATGATTCGCGAGTCGCAGGTGTGGAAGAGCATCTTCCGCCACCCGATGCCGCAAGATCGCCGCAATCGCATTGTGGTGATGCTGACCAACTTCTTCCTGCACCTGCACCCGGTGTCGATCAAGAAGCAGGGCATCGCCCTGAGCTACACCTGGTGCATGGGTGGCGTGACGTTCTTCCTGTTCCTGGTCGAGACCGTGACCGGCGTGCTGCTGATGTTCTATTACCGTCCCACGCTGGAGTGGGCGTACAACGACATTTTGAGTTTGCGCGACGTGACTTCCTTGGGGATATTGCGCGAATTGCACCGCTGGGCCGCGCACGCCATGGTGATCACGGTTTGGCTGCACATGTACCGCGTGTTTCTCACCGGCAGTTACAAGCCGCCCCGCGAGTTCAACTGGGTCATCGGCGTGATCCTGCTGTTGCTGACGCTGCTCCTGTCGTTCACCGGCTACCTGCTTCCCTGGGATCAACTGGCCATCTGGGCGATCACGGTCGGCTCGAACATGGCTCGCGCCACGCCCATCCTGGGGCACGAGGGGCCCGGGCAGCAATTGCTCAATATCCAGGGAATCGACATGATCACCAACGCCTCGGATGCGCGCTTTGCCTTGCTTGGCGCGCGCTTCGTGGGCGAAGAAACGCTCAATCGGTTTTATATTTTGCACTGCATCGCGATTCCGCTGGCGGTGTCGTTGCTGCTGGCCATCCACTTTTGGCGGGTGCGCAAGGACGGCGGCATCAGCGGTCCGCTGTAGCGACGTTTTCACTGGCGGCGGGAAATGGGACCGGCGGCTGTCATGTCTGCCGGTATTAGACGTCTGGCAAGGTTTGGCGACTGGCAGGGTTTGACGTCTGGTACGTTTTGACTGGGCGAGACGCGACTCAAAGAGCGAACTATCTATGCACGGATCAGGATCAGACGTTTCCGGATTTCTGGGCGGATACTACTTGTGCCTGGCGGCGATGAACGCCGTGGTGGCGTTCTACTTCTGGCACAAGAAGCACGACATCGCCTCGGCCGTCGTATGGGTCGGCATCTCGATGATCCTCGTGGCCGTCGCCTCGGCCGCTTTTGGAGGCAGCCCGCCGGGACTGCCGCATAGTTTTCGCGCGGCGGTCAACGCCGCCACCGGCCCGGTCATCTACAGCGTCGGCACGACGGCGCTCTTGCTGCTTGCCTATTTCTTCCGCCGGTTCCTGGTGCAGCCGATCGTGGGCTGGATCCTCTTGAACTTGTCGTTGATCCTGATGGGTCTGTCGATCACGGATCCCAATTTCGCGGCCATCGTGACCAAGCCCGACAACGTGCCGATCGTGGGCCTGGTGTTTCTCTTGGGTTTCTTCACCTGGCTGGCGACGGCCAAGGCGGTGGAGAACGACGATCGGGCCAAGCAGGGCCTGCCGCCCATGGAGAAACTGGACAACGAGAAAGTTCTGGTCTGGCCCGACCTGGTCTACTCCGAGCTGATCTGTATGATCGCGCTCACGGCGTTCCTCTTGGTCTGGGGCATCGCGCTACAGGCCCCGCTCGAGGAGCCGGCCAGCAGCGTGAAGACGCCGAACCCGTCGAAGGCCCCCTGGTACTTCCTGGGCCTGCAGGAAATGCTCGTCTATTACGATCCCTGGATGGCCGGCGTCGTGCTGCCCAGCCTGATCGTGTTCGGGCTGATGGCCATTCCGTTTCTCG
>JAGVLI010000197.1 GCA_020054355.1 Planctomycetales bacterium
CGCCGCGCACCGATGCCGAGCGCGACCTGACGGCCCTTTGGGAAGACGTGCTCAAGGTGAAGCCGATCGGCGTCACGGAAAACTTCTTCGAGCTGGGCGGTCATTCGCTGTCGGCGGCCATCCTGATGGGCAAGATCAAGGTGCAGCTGGGGCACGCGCTGCCATTGGGCACCCTCTTTCAGACGCCAACCGTCGAAAAGCTGGCAGCGCTGCTGCAAACGCAACTCGAAACCGGCACGGAAAGCAGTATCGTGCCTCTGCACGACCAGGGCGGCAACCCGCCGCTGTTTCTCATTGCCGGCGTCGGCGGACACGTCTTCACCTTTCACAAGTTCGCCCGGCTGCTGGGAGAGGACCAGCCGACTTACGGCGTCAAGGCGGTCGGCATCGACGGCAAGCTGGAACCACCCGACCGTGTGCCGGACATAGCCGCACATTACGTCAAGGAAATCCTGGCGCTGCGGCCCGAAGGCCCCTACCTGTTGGGCGGCTATTCCGTGGGCGGGCTGGTCGCCTTCGAGACGGCCTGCCAGTTGCGCGCCCAGGGCAAGGAGGTGCCGCTGGTGGTGGTCTTCGATGCCAACGCGCCGGGTTATCCCAAGAAACTTCCCCTGGGCAAACGGCTCCTGACGCACTGGAACAACTTCGCGCAGGCCAACTTCGAGAACAAGAAAAAATACCTGCGGGCGCGCTATGGCAGCGTCAAGGCCCGCGTGATGATGAAGCTCGGCTTGAATATCCTGAACGCGCCGGAGATCAAGGACGTGGAGGGCTTTGCGCAGGACACCATCAAGAAAGTCTGGGCGGCGCTGGACAAGGCGGGCAAGACCTACTGGCCCGGTCAGAAGTTCGATGGCCGGATCGCGCTCTTCAGCGCCGAGCAGCACGAGGAATGGGCGGCGACCGTCTATGACGACCCGCGCAAAGGCTGGAGCGATTGGACCACGGGCAAGGTCGAGACTTACACGATGCCGGGATCGCACCTGGAGATGTTTCAGACGCAGGCGATCAACCAGGTGGCGGAATCGCTGCGCGGCGCGATCCGGCAGACGCTGGCGGTTCAGGCCACGGCTGGGGCGCGATGACAGCCTGCCGGCGATCAGCGATCGACCAATTCAACCGCATGGATCAGAAAAGCGGCTCCGCATCAGGCGACTTTTTCCGTCGCTTGATTTCCGGCTTGGGCTGCTCCACGGTAGCGCTATGGTCGAACGGCCGAGCCACCGGCTTGCCCTCATCGTCCACACCCGTCAGCAAGAGAATCCGCTGTTCGGCTTGTTGCAATTGTTGATAGCAATGCTTCAGCAGGCCGACGCCTTTTTCGTAGCGTGCCAGCGAGTCTTCCAGGCCGATTTGCCCATCCTCCAGTTCGTGGACCAGGCGTTCCAGCTCGGCGAGCGCTTGCTCGAAAGTCGGCGGCGACGGGTCGGTCATGATGGCATCCTCACAGCGCTGGGCTTTCCTGGATTGACAACCCCCAGTGTGCGATCCGGGTCGTCGTGAATCTCTTCCACTCGGCTGACGACCTGGCCATGCTGGAGTACAGTCACGAGGCGGTCTCCGGGCTGCACTTGCTGCACGCCGCGCACCACGGTTCGATCGGCGAACTTCCTTGTCAAGCTATAGCCCCGGCTCAGCACGTTCAAGGGACTGAGCGCCTCCAGTTGACCGGCCAAACCTTCGAGCTTTCTCTGGCTAAACCGCAAGCGGTTGTCGATCGCGCGCCGCAGCCGTTCGCCCCATTCGTCGAGCCGCTGCTCCGCGGCGCGGATGCGCTCCAGCGGTTGCCTGAAAGCGCGCCGGCCCGCCAGTTCGTTCAGTTCCCGGCGGCGATTCTCCAGCAACTGCAGGAGTCCGGTACGCAGCCGGTCCTCGTAGCCGTGCAGTCCTTCCAGCAATTCGATGCGATTCGGCGTCGCCGCAGCCGCTGCCTGGCTGGGCGTCAGGGCGCGATAGTCGGCCACCATATCGGCGACGGTGACGTCCGTCTCGTGGCCGACGGCACTGACGACGGGAATCGCCGATTCGTAAATGGCCTGGGCGACCACTTCCTCGTTGAAGGCCCACAGGTCCTCGACGCTGCCGCCGCCCCGGCCGACGAGCAGCACGTCCAGGCGGCGTCCACCGTCGAAGCGCAAGCGATTGAGCTTGCGAATCGCGCCGGCGATCTCGAAGGCGGCGCCTTCGCCCTGCATCTTGGCGGGACTGACCCAGACTTCCGCGCCCGGCCAGCGCTTGCCTAGGATTTCCAGCATGTCGCGGATGGCGGCCCCCGTCGGGCTGCTGACCAGGCCCAGCCGTCGCGGAAAACGGGGCAGCGGCTTCTTCCGCGCCGGATCGAAATACCCTAGCCGGAAGAGCTTTTCCTTCAGCTGACGCAGCGCCAGTTCCTGGGCGCCGATGCCCTTGGGATGCAGTTCCTCGACGATGATCTGGTAATCGCCGCGCGGCGGATAGACGCTCACCTGGCCGCGGACGATGATCGCCATGCCATCCTTGAGGTCGAAGCGCAAGCGCAGCGCGAAGCTGCGCCAGAGCACGCCGCGCAGCGCCGCTTCGCTGTCTTTCAGGGTGAAATAAAGATGACCCGAAGCCGGTTTCGACAGGTTGGAGATTTCGCCGGACACCCAGACATTGCGATAGGCATCCTCCAGCAGTTTCTTGACGCCGCGCGTCAATTCACCGACGGTGATGATCTTCGCGCCATCGGGAACACCGGGGACGTTCATGGAGGATCTCGATTTTTTGGCAAGCTACTACTCGCCGCTCACCACGCGATTTGGCTCGGTCAAGCGCACCAGCACCAGAGGCGCTCCCTGCTGATCGTTCAATCTCAGGATTGGTTCAGCCGAATACCGCCGGGGCCAGTCGCGCCATTCTTCGTCCGTCAGCATACAGTACGTTCGTTCACCAGGCGAGGGCAACTGTGCGGGACCGGCCAGGCGCTGCACCGGCCGACCGTAGTAGAACATGATGCCTTCATCCTTGACGCGGAACAGGTACAAAACCTGCCCAGGCGGTACCACGGCGGCGATTTGCCCACCCTTCTCGCCAGGGTCGCGGCCTGCCATTCGCGCGGGCAGCACCACCTCGACAAAGATCACTTTCACCGCGATCCAGGCGACCAGCAAGGTCGCCAGTGCGGTAGCACCCAGACGGCGGCGTGGTGTGGAAGTCTCGGCACTGAACCAGTGCAGCAGCCAGAGCGCGGCCAGGCCGGCAATCCCAGGCAGCAGCGGCGCGGCATGACGCGGCGACGGATCGGGCAGGAACGTCCAGATCAGCAAGTTGGGCCAGGTCCAGCAGTGCAGCGCTTGCAGCAAGAACTTCTGCCCGTCCGCCAGCGAGCGATAGAAGCTGGGCCGCAGCGTCAACAGCGCGAAGAAGGACCAAGGCAACGACATGCCCAGTACCTTGATGGGAAAACTCAGCGCTTCCCGCCAGTAGTCGAGTTTATCGTGATGATGCTCGCCCAGCTGCCTGATGGTATCCTGGTGATGTCCCGGCGATAGATGCTGCAACGCCTCCCGGCTGACGGTGTCCCGAAAGTTCTCCCAACCGGCCAGCGAAGCGGCCCAGCCAGCCCAGCCGAGACACAGCACCGCAGCCAGCAATACCGCCAGCAAGTGTGGACCGCCAAATAGCACCCGCAATCGCCCGCGCCACCAGAGCAACGGCAACAGCGTGGCATAAAAGAACAGCGGGGCGGTCCATTTCGTGAGGAACCCGCCCGCGACGCAGAGCAGTGCAGCCAGGAACCAGGGAAGATGACAAGGTGACAAGGTGACAAGGTGACAAGGTGATAGGTCGCGATCGCTCGCTTCCCTGCGATCCAGACCACGGAGAAAGAAGAGCAACGCTCCGCTGACCCAGGCCACTTGCAGCATGTCGATCTCGGCGGACGGCGCCTTGTCCAGCCAGAACATCGACGTCGGCAGCATCAGCGCAGCCAGCAAACCGCCGGTTTGCCCCAGGATGCGCGCGAAGTACCAATAGAACAGAAAGACCATGGCCGTCGCCGCCAGCGCGGACGGCAAGCGAGCGCTCCATTGGGTGACCTCGCCCCACGGCCAGCTGCACAGCGCGATGGCGATGTACATTCCCGGCGGCTTGGTCAGCAGCGGTTGGCTGTACAGCGTCGGCACGATCCAGTTGCCGTTGCGCAAGCACTCGGCGGCGATGATGGCGCGCAGACTCTCCGTGCGATACAGTTCGGCGCTGTTCAGACCGTGGAAGAAGAGGAGAGCGCACCAGAGCAGGAGGACAAGCGTGACCCAGCGCTGCGGGATGCGGGTTGCCATGTGCAGCCTCCGTGCTGCCACGTTTAGCCGCGAGCCGGAGGCGAGCGCTGGTCCCCAGCGCTCGCCTCCG
>JAGVLI010000168.1 GCA_020054355.1 Planctomycetales bacterium
CTGGGGATGCAGAACGTCTTCGAGCGTCAACGGCACCTGGTCGAACTCGACGCCGCCGTCGGGCCGCTGCTTGGGGACGTAGCGCCAGCCGTAAGGAAAAGGATTGGCCCGGGGTTGCAGGGGTTGGATCATCGCACGAATCCTCCGCTCGTCCGGTAAGCGACGCGCAGTTTATCCCAAGTCCAGAGCAAATACGATGGCTGCCTTCACCTCTTGCATCCGGATGGCAGACAGCGTGCAGACGCGCCGACGGAGCCGACTCTTCGGAATGGTGTTGATGGCGTCCAGATTGACGAAGCAGTCTCGATGCACGCCGTCATCAACGGCCGTCAGGCGAACTTCCGCGGCGGAATGATGAGTACGGGTCGTCAGGTAAGCGACCGTGATTTCGGGCCGGCGCGTCGGCATCCACATGCGAGACAAGATCAGCACCGGCCGGGAATTCGCAGGGGGCGGCAATCGGCCTCCCAGACTTCTCCGCGATTCATGACGTTCTCTCCGGACCAATCGGCTGTTCGGCAGGCCATTCCGAGGCAGGATCCCAGTCAGCTGCCTGTTCATCGTAGGTCCGATTGATCAGGTCGATCCGCGCGCGTTCTTGCCGCGCCAATTCGCGGACCGCAACGTATTCTTCACACCATTCGCGCACCAGATCGTGAATGGACTTCTCGCGATCCTCGGCACGATCCTGTTTCAATTCCTCAACCCGGGCTGCCAGGCTCGCCGGCAGACTGACGGCGATCGTCGGATCGACCTTGTTGTCCATGATGGACCTCCCATTAGGGCGTCAAATGCGATGCCCCAGTTTATAACAGGGGGAGTTCGATGCGGCGTCGCGCGGCAACAACCTCTGGCACTGCAACTGGCGGCGCTTCGCAACACTCCTCGCTCGCCCCGACGGTCTCCTCGGTCTCCACCGTGCCGAAGAGCGTGAAGGAAGTCGCTTCCTCGATCCGCACGCTGACCGTGCGGCCGATCAGCCGTTCGTTGCCCTCGAAGACGACGATGTGATCGGTCATCGTCCGCCCCGTGAGCTGGACCGGCCCGCCGCGCTTCTCGAACGTCTTGCTGGTGCCTTCGACCAGCACCTCGACCGTCTCGCCGATCTTGCGGCGGTGGTCGGCCAGGCTGACGGCATTCTGGATGGCCAGCAGGTTGTTGTTGCGGCGTTTTTTCACTTCTTCCGGCACGTCGTCGGGATAGAGGTCGTCGGCCTTGGTGCCGGGCCGAGGGCTGTACTTGAAGATGAAGCTGTTCTTGAAGCCCGCCTCGCTTACCAACTCGCAGGTCTTCTGGAACGACTCTTCCGTTTCGCCGCAGAAGCCGACGATGAAATCGCTGGAGATCGCCACGCCCGGCACCTGCTCCCGGCAGCGGGCCAGCATGTCGCGGTAATACTCGACGGTATAGAGCCGCTTCATGCGCTTCAGGACTTCGTTGCAACCCGATTGCACCGGTACGTGCAAGTAGGAACAGACCTTGGGCAAGTCGCGGACTGCTTCTAGCAGGTCGTCGGTCATGTCCTTGGGAAAGTTGGTGACGAACTTGATGCGCTCGATGCCGGCGGTGTCGTGGATGCGCGCCAGCAGGTCCGACAGCCGCCAGCGTCGGCCGTCGGGCGACTGGAAGTTGTAACTGTTGACGGTCTGGCCGAGGAGTGTCACTTCCTTGCAGCCTTCGCCGGCCAGTTGCCGGACTTCCGCCGCGAGCTGCTCTGGATGCCGGCTCTGCTCCGGGCCGCGCACGCTGGGGACGATGCAGTAGGTGCAGAACTTGTCGCAGCCGATCATGATCCGCACGTAAGCCTGGAAGGGATTGGGCCGCATCGATGGGTCGCGCGCCGGATCGTAACTCTCGAAGCTGGTTTCCACGTCGTGGCGAGACGCATCAGCACGGCCCAGGCTGACCGCCAGTTGCAATTCGCCGGTCTTCTGAACTTCGGCGACCAGTTGCGGCAACTGGGCCAGCTGGCCCGGCCCACAGATGATGTCCACATGCGGCGCGCGGCGCTTGATGATCTCCTGGTCCTTCTGCGCCATGCAGCCGAGCACGCCGACGATCTTGTGCGGGTGCCGTTGCTTGTGGCCGCGCAGCCGGCCCAGCGCGCTGTAAATCTTGTCCTCGGCGTGCTGGCGGACGCTGCACGTGTTGAAGAAGATCAGGTCGGCGTCGGTCGGCTGATAGACCAGCTCGTAGCCCAGGCGGCGCAGCGAGCCGACGACCAGCTCGCTGTCGAGCACGTTCATCTGGCAGCCGACGGTTTCGATGTAGAGTTTTTTGGTCATTGCTTGCGCCGCCTCCGGGGCAGTTCCTTCGTTGCCGATTCGCCGGCGGACGTGCCGCGCTGCCGGGCAATCTCCGCTTCGAGCAGGGCCAAACGATCCACGGCGGCCTGCGCCTCTTCCGGCCGGGCGTAGCGTTTTCCGGTCTTTACGTCAATGATCCGCAACTGGCCATCGTCCTCGATCACGACACGGAATCCCAACCGGCTGGTGATGCCGCCGTCCGCGTCTTGCTCGTCCTGCCAACCCCCTGCCCGCTTCCGCCGGAGCAGCAGGAGGCGTTGTTCCAGCATTTCACCCGTCACATCGGCCACGATGTATTCTTCGATCTGGAGGTTGGAGTAGAGCATCGGTTTGCGGAGCAAGTCCCCTTGCTGCCAGGTTCGGAACGACAGGACTTCGCCGACCAATAGCGGAGCCGGCCCCTGGGCGCCGATGCGATAGGAGGTTAGCTGGGCCGGCAGGGGGCGCGGCGGCCGAACCACCATCAGGTCGGGAGAAACATATTCGGCCGGGTCTTCGGCCGAGTAATACAGGTTGAGGTTGCCGAAGACACGGTACCCGGCAAGTGCGGCGAAATGAAAGCCCAGTCCATAAAGGAGGATTCCCGCCGAGATTGTGTGCAGGGTCGATTCACCCATCTCGAAGTCCTCATGGCCGTAGAGTCGGGGCATTCCCTTGGGCCGAAGCCGCTGCATCACGGGATCGTTCTCCCAGGCGCGGATGCGCTCCAACAAGGAGCCGCGCCCGTTTGCCGACGGGTTGCCAGCCGGAGTAGTCTTGGGAGTCTTCATTTGTTTCCTCCTAACCTCCGCGCCGCAACCTGGCCCAGTAGCCGCCATCCGCCGGAGCGCCCGGCAGCTGCTCCTGTTCCGCTTCGAGTTCCAACTCCGGCAGCGCTGACAGGGCGTTGCGCACCAGTTGTTGATTTTCGGCCGGCTCGATGCTGCACGTCGCATAGACGATCGCGCCGCCCGGCCCGAGCCGCTCCGCCGCCTGCCGCAGCAACTTCGCTTGCA
>JAGVLI010000264.1 GCA_020054355.1 Planctomycetales bacterium
CTGACCTGCCCCGGTGTGACGCCGCTGAGGTCTTGCGTGCCGGCGGGCAGGCAGGGAATCAATCGCGGAGTAGGCTCCGCGTCGGCCAGCCGTGCGATTTCCCGCACCTCGGCGGACGACTTGGCAATCGGCAAGGTGTACCGTAGCCAGCCCGGATCGCCGACGACCACCGGCCAGCAGAAGTCGTGCAACCGGGGCCACGCCTTGACGATGACTTCCGGCCCAATGCCGGCCACGTCTCCCAGGGTAAACAGCAGACGGGGCTTCATGAGGAGTGCTCAAGGTGTCAGTCGGATATGCTGGCACCTTAGCAGAAATAAATGTCCTTCACTAGCAGAGAGTGTCTATGTTTTCAGCAGCCAGCAACAGCGCATTGCCGTCAGCCTGCTTCGCGCCGACAATAGCCTCGGACGGCACGCGGCGCTGCTGCCTTCGGATCGCGGCTCAACCACACAAGGGACCATCACCATGCCTAACAGCTTCGGCACCCAGGCCGCCCTGCGGGTCGGTTCGCAGGACTATCTCATCCATCGCTTGCCCGCGCTCCGCGAGAAGTTTCCCGAAGCCGCCCGGCTGCCGTTCGCGATGAATATCCTGCTGGAAAACCTGCTCCGCACCGAGGATGGCCAGAACGTCAAAGCCGAGGACATCGAGGCGCTGGCGAAGTGGGACCCCCAGGCAGCGCCGTCGAAGGAAATCGCCTTCACGCCCAGCCGGGTGCTGCTGCAAGACTTTACCGGCGTGCCGGCCGTGGTCGATCTCGCCGCCATGCGCGACGCCATGCAGACGATGGGCGGCGAGCCGAAGAAGATCAATCCGCTGCAGCCGGTCGAGCTGGTTATCGACCATTCGGTGCAGGTCGATGAGTTCGGCACCTCCCAGGCGTTCGAGGCCAACGCCGCCCTGGAGTTCCAGCGCAACCGGGAACGTTACCTGTTCCTGCGCTGGGGCCAGAAGGCATTCGCCAACTTCGAGGTGGTGCCGCCCGATACCGGCATCGTTCATCAGGTGAACCTCGAATACCTGGCGCGGGTGGTGTTCGTGAATCGTGCTAACCCGCAAGCGGGCGTGTGGGCCTATCCGGACACGGTGGTCGGCACCGATTCGCATACGACGATGATTAACGGTCTCGGCGTGCTCGGCTGGGGCGTGGGCGGCATCGAGGCGGAAGCCGCCATGCTCGGCCAGCCCATGTCGATGCTGCTGCCCCAGGTCGTCGGCTTCCAGCTGACCGGCAAGCTGCCCGAAGGCGCCACCGCCACCGACTTGGTGCTGACCGTGACCGAGATGCTCCGCAAGAAGGGCGTGGTCGGCAAGTTCGTCGAGTTCTTTGGCGAGGGCCTGGCCGAATTGCCGTTGGCCGACCGGGCGACCATCGCCAACATGGCCCCGGAATACGGCGCGACGTGCGGCATCTTTCCGGTGGATGAGGAAACACTGCGCTACCTGCGCTTCACGGGCCGCTCGGAGGAGCAAGTCAACCTGGTCGAAGCCTACTACAAGGAACAAGGCTTGTTCCACACCAAGGACACGCCGGCGGCGGCCTATTCGGACGTGATGAGCCTCGATCTGAAGACGGTCGAGCCGTGCCTGGCGGGACCGTCCCGGCCGCAGGACCGCGTAGCGCTCGGCAAGGTGAAGCAGAACTTCACCGAGGCGCTGCCCAAGCTCGTCAAGAAAGTGGCCAGTGGTCAGGGGCCAGTGGCCGGCGAAAAAGGCGCGGCTCGCGGCCAGCTGCCCCTGGCCCCCGAACGGACGGAACCCGCTGCTGCGTCTTCACCTGACACCGGACACTGGACACTGGACACTGGCTCCGTGGTCATCGCCGCCATCACGAGTTGCACGAACACCTCGAATCCTTCCGTGATGCTGGCGGCAGGGCTGCTCGCCCAGAAAGCGGTGGCCAAGGGCCTGCGCCGCAAGCCCTGGGTGAAGACCAGTTTGTCACCCGGCTCGAAGGTGGTGACGGACTACCTGATCGAAGCGGGCGTGATGCGCTCACTGGAAACGCTCGGCTTCTTCCTGGCGGGCTATGGCTGTATGAGTTGCATCGGTAATTCCGGCCCGCTGCCCGAAACCATCTCGCACGCCATCAACGAACGGGAACTGGTGGTCGCCTCGGTGCTGTCGGGCAATCGCAATTTCGAGGGGCGCGTCCATCCCGAGGTGCGGGCCAACTACCTGGCGTCGCCGCCGCTGGCCGTGGCCTACGCGCTCACCGGGCGCATCGACCTCGACCTGACCACCGAACCGCTCGGCACCGGGTCGGACGGGCAGCCGGTCTACCTCAAGGACATCTGGCCGACGCAGCAGGAAGTGAGTGCCGCGCTCGAACGCGGACTGCGTTCGGAGATGTTCCGCAAGGTCTACGGCGCGGTCTACCAGGGGGACGAGCGCTGGCAGACGTTGCCGGTGCCGGCGGGCGACCTGTTTACCTGGGTGCCGGACTCGACCTATGTCCGCCATCCGCCGTACTTCGAGAACATGCCGAAGCAGCCGGAAGGCGTGAAGGACATCCGCAACGCCCGCGTGCTGGCGGTGCTGGGCGACAGCATCACCACGGACCATATCTCGCCGGCCGGCTCGATCAAGAAGGACGGCCCCGCCGGCAAATACCTGATCGCGAACGGCGTCGAGCCGAAGGACTTCAACAGCTACGGCGCGCGGCGGGGGAACCACGAAGTCATGGTGCGCGGCACCTTCGCCAACGTCCGGCTCAAGAACCTGCTGGCGCCCGGCACCGAAGGCGGCGTCACCCGCCATCTGCCCGACGGCAAGCCGATGTCGATCTATGAAGCCGCAGTGCAGTACGAAAAGGAAAAGGTGCCGCTGGTCATCCTGGCGGGCAAGGAATACGGCTCCGGCTCTTCGCGCGACTGGGCGGCCAAGGGACCGCGACTGCTGGGCGTCCGGGCCGTCATCGCCGAGAGCTACGAGCGGATTCACCGCAGTAACCTGGTCGGCATGGGCGTGTTGCCCTTGCAGTACAAGCCGGGCGACACCGCCGCCAGCCTGGGACTGACCGGCGAGGAAGTCTATACCATCGAAGGCTTGGCCGGCATCATGAAACGGGGCTTCCGCGCCGGCTGGGAAGTGATGGTGAAAGCGGTGCCCAAGAAGGGCGACCCGAAAGAGTTCCGCGCCCTGGTGCGCATCGACACGCCGGGCGAGACCGACTACTACCGGCACGGCGGCATCCTGCAGTTCGTGCTGCGGCAACTGCTGGCCTGAGATAAATCATGCAAATCGCCTTCGCCGTGCTGCTGGCCGTCGTCCCGGCGCTGCTGCTGGTGTGGTTCTTCTACACGCACGACCAGCGCCCGGAGCCGCATCGCGTCCTCGTCGTCACCTTCCTGCTCGGCGTGGCCGCCGTGCTGCCGTTGCTCGGCTGGGGGCTGCTGCTCGAACGCTGGCATACACCGTTCGGCAACGTCTTCGTCGAAGCGCTGGTCCTGGGCTTGCTGATCGTCGTGCCGGAAGAACTGCTCAAGTTCGCCGTGCTGATGGGCTACAGCGTCCGGCACACGGCTTACGACGAGCCGATGGATGGCGTGGTCTACGGCGCGGTGGCGTCGCTCGGCTTGGCGTGCCTGGAAAACGTGCTCTACGTGCTGCACGGCGACTGGACGACGGCGGTGCTGCGCGGCCTGACGACGGTGCCGTTCCACGCGGCCCTGGGGGCCATCCTCGGCTTCTACGTCGGCCAGGAGCACTTCGTCGCCGGCAAGGGCCGCTACCTGGTCCGCGGCCTGCTGCTGGTGATGCTGATCCACCTCGTCTACGACTTTCCCTTGCTGGTGTTGCGTGAAGTGGCGCTGCGCCGCGGCAGCGAAGCAGCAGTGAGCCTGCCGTGGCCCCTGGGCCTGGTACTGCCGCTGGCCTCCCTGGTCATGCTGATCGTGGCGCTGAACTCGACCTACCGGATCGTGCGCTTTCTGCGCTTGAAGCAGCAGTGACAACCAGCGGTCCACGGCGATTCGTTGGGATGATGGAATGAATTGATAGCTATCAGCTATCAGCGATTAGCTATCAGTTTGCTCTTGGGTTGTGGGCTGATCTGGAAGGCTCAGCGCGGCGCAACCGCGGCCTGCGGCTGGGCCGCCTGCCCGTTGGCCTCCTCGCCGAAATTGATCGCCGGCAGCGTCTGCACCGCATGCCGCAACGATTGCTCCCAGAGCTGATGGATCGTCCGCAGTTGCGGATCGTCGGCCTGAAGACGGACTTGCCGTTTGATTTCCAACGAGCCGGCCAGGTAAAGCAGCAGATCGACCGGCGGGCCGACGGTCACATTCGAGCGCATCGTCGAATCGAGGGAGATCACCGCGTACTTGGCCGCTTCCTCCAGCGTGGTTTCGTGGAACTTCAGGCCGCGATCGAGGATCGGCCGGCCGTACTTGGTCTCGCCGATCTGCAAGTACGGCGAATCCTCGGTGGCCCGCAGCGGATTGCCCTGGGGATAGATCAGGTAGAGGTCGGGCGGCTCGCCCCGTACCTGCCCGCCGAGCAGCAGATTCGGATTGAACGGAATCTGGTCGCGCTCCAGGGCAGCGCGGTCGAGTTCCGCCACTTTGCGGACCTGCTCGCCGACGCAGCGCGCGCCTTCGTAGAGGGAATCGACGCTGGCCAATCCGTGCCCGGACTGAAAGTCGTTGCGGACCAGGGTCAGGATCGACTGGCAGACCGACAGGCTGCCGCTGGTCAGCAGCACCAGCACGCGCTCGCCGGGCTTGACGAAGGTGTGCAGCTTCCGGCAGACGTTGACCTGGTCCATGCCGGCGTTGGTGCGGGAATCCGAGGCGAAAACCAGGCCGGCGCGGGTCTTGATGCCGAGACAGTATGTCATAATAGGTCGGTGAGATTGCGTGAGAGTTAGGGTGCCTCCTGTTCACTTCTAACACATCGGCGCAGCCTCGTCAGCCCCGATTGCGTAATTGGCATGCGACTTGCGTTAGGGAGGACAGCGCGTTGGACCGCAAAGCAGGCCACTCCGATTCATGCCGCTAACCTGTTCCATGACAGCAAGTTAGGCCAGAGGCCGCCCGCTGGCACGTCTTGGCGATTTGGTGAATTGCCCAGTTTGCAGGCAGCGACGGCTCGCTACTGAGCATGCCTCACTGCCTTCACCGGAATGACTGGCGGTACCCATGAGCGAAACCGTCCTCGATGCACCCACGGTCAATGGCTACTTCAAGGGTTATGCCCAGCGGGAAGCTTATGACGAAATGTTCGACCGCGACATGCGGCCGCGCCCGCACTACGAGGTGCTCTACCAGCGACTCCAGGGATTGCCCCCGGAGGAGTTTCGCCGCCGCAAGGCCATGACCGATCTGTCGATGCTCCAGGAAGGCGTCGGCTTTACCGTCTATCGTCAGGAAGAAGGCATCGAGCGCGTCTGGCCGATGGACCCGGTGCCGCGCATCATCCCGGCCAGCGAATGGAAGATCATCGAAAGCGGCCTCGTGCAACGGCTGACGACCCTGAACCTCTTTCTCAAAGACCTCTACCACGATCAGTTCATCCTGCGCGACCGGATCATCGACCCCCGGCTGATCTACGAAGGCGGCTACTTCCGTCGGGAGTTCATGGGGGCCAAAGTACCGCGGGACATCTACGTCCACATCTGCGGCACCGACCTGATCCGCGATGAAAACGGCCAGTACCTGGTGCTGGAGGACAACTGCCGGACGCCGTCGGGCGTCAGCTACATGCTGACCAACCGCCAGGTGCTGAAGCGCGTCTTCCCGCTGATCTTCGAGCAGTACGGCGTCCGCGCCACCGACGATTACCCCGCTGCGTTGCTGGACGTGCTGAAGTACATCGCGCCGCGCGGCAACCCCGATCCGACCGTCGTGCTGCTGACGCCGGGCATCTACAACTCGGCCTACTTCGAGCACAGCTACCTGGCGATGCGCATGGGCATCAACCTGGTCGAAGGCCGCGACCTGGTCGTGGACCAGAACTGCGTCTGGATGCGGACGACGCGCGGCCTGCGGCGCGTGGACGTGATCTACCGCCGCATCGACGACGACTTCCTCGATCCGCTCACCTTCCGCTCCGACAGCATGCTCGGCGTGCCTGGCCTGGTGAACGTCTACCGCGCCGGCCAGGTGGCACTGGCCAACAGCATCGGCACCGGCATCGCCGACGACAAGGGCATCTATCCCTTCGTGCCCGACATGATCCGCTACTATCTGAAGCAAGAACCGATCCTGGCCAGCGTCGAGACCTTCCGCCCCGTGGTCAAGAGCCAGCTGAGCCACATCCTGGCGAACCTCGACAAGCTGGTGGTCAAGACGGTGAACGAATCGGGCGGCTACGGCATGCTGATCGGGCCGGCCTCGACGGCGGCGCAGCAGGCCGAATTCGCCGACAAGGTGCGGGCGCATCCGCGCGACTTCATCGCCCAGCCGACGGTACCGCTGTCGCAGCATCCGACCTACGTGGATGGCCAGCTGGAAGGCCGGCACGTCGATCTCCGGCCCTTCATCCTCTGCGGCGAGAAGATCACCGTGGTGCCCGGCGCTTTGACCCGCGTCGCGCTGCCGCGCGGCAGCCTGGTGGTCAACAGCTCGCAGGGCGGCGGCAGCAAGGATACCTGGGTCCTGGCCGATGACGGGGAGAAGGTGAGCTGAACCATGCTGAGCCGCTGCTACCATCTCGTTCCCACGCTCAGCGTGGGAACGCACTGCTCCCGCCGCTCCGCGGCGCTGCCGGGAACGAAGTTTCCTTTCCGACTTGCTTCAATCCGCGACGCAGAGCGTCGCGGCAGGCATTCCCACGCCGAGCGTGGGAACGAGACGGGTGAACCATGCTGAGCCGCGTTGCCGACGCCCTGTTCTGGATGAGCCGTTACCTGGAACGCGCCGAGCACCTCGCGCGGTTGCTCGACGTGTCGTTCCACCTGGAACTCGACCTGCGCGGCGTGTCCGCCCGGCCCGCCGAGCAGCTGGCACACAGCCTGTCCGTCATCTTGCAGCAACCGACGCCGGAACTGAACGGCCATGCCAGCGGCCCGCTGGCCGGATTGGGCCATTGGTTCACCTTCGAGGCCAGCAACCCGGCGTGCATCATGGGCTGCCTGACGCGCGCCCGCATGAATGCTCGCGGCGTGCGCGGCAACATCAGCTCGGCCATGTGGCGCGAACTGAACAAGCTCTACTGGCAACTGAAAGACCCGGAATTCGCCAGTCGGGCCAGCGAATCGCCGCACGACTTCTACCAGGCCGTGGAGTGCGGCAGCCTGCTCTTCCAGGGCGTCTGCGACGCCACCATGACCCGCGACGAAGGCTGGCAGTTCATCCAGCTGGGCAAGTATCTGGAGCGCGCCGACAAAACCCTGCGCATCCTCGACGTCCGCTACCACATGCTCCAGAATTTGCAAAACCCGATGGACCTGCCGTTGTCCAACCTGCAATGGGCGGCAGTGCTGCGCAGCTGCCGGGCCTACGAGGCATATCAGCGCACTTACGTCGGCCGGGTCGATCCCGAGCGGGTCGTCGAGTTCCTGCTATTGCACGAATCGTTTCCGCGTTCGGTCCGCTTCTGCCTGGAGCAATCGGCCCGCGCCCTCGCCGCCATCGAGGCCGACGCGGACCAGAATGCCCGGCAGGCGGATCGGCTTCTCGGGCGCGTCATCAGCGACCTGAAGTTCGTCGAGCACGATCAGCTGCAGCCGGGCCGGCTGCACGAGTTCCTCGGCGGCCTGCTGGACCGCTGCACGCGGGCCAGCGTGGCGTTGCAGAGTCAGTATGCGTTGCGATAGGTGCCTGCTAAACCGCGAGCGGTTTGACGGAGTTTCCCATGATCCTTGAAGTGCAGCACGAAACCTTTCTGGAATACTCCGAGCCGGTCACGGAGTCCGTGGCCGAGGTGCGCATGGAGCCGGTCAGCGACGACGACCAGAGCTGCTGCTCCTTCCACCTGGCGATCGGCCCGCAAACGCCGATGTTTCGCTACACCGACGGCTTCGGCAACCGCGTCCATCACTACACCCTGGTGCCGCCGCATGCCCAGACGCGCGTGCTGGCCGCTTCCGTGGTCGAGACCCATCCCAAGCCGCGCGACCTGGCCAGCAGCCGGGCCACCTATCCGTTGAACCTCGACACCGCCGACCTGGAAGTGCTCGGTTTCCTGCAAATGCGCGGCCCCGTCCGGCATACGCCGCTGCTCCAGCCGTTGCTGGCGGCCGTGCGGCCCAGCAATGGCATGCGCATCAGCGATTTCGTGCTGCAAGTCTGCCATTACATCAACGGACACTTCACTTACGCCAAGGCGGTCACGGCAGCCAGTTCGCCCATCGACGACGTGCTGGAGAAGGGTAAAGGCGTCTGCCAGGACTTCGCGCACCTGATGATCGCCGTGCTGCGGTCCTATGGCATCCCCGCCCGCTACGTCAGCGGCTACATTCACCGGGCCAACAAGGAATCGCAGAGCCATGCCTGGTGCGAGGTCTGGCTGCCCGACCGCGGCTGGATCGGCTTCGATCCCACGCACGACCAGGTCGTGACCGAAACCTTCGTCAAGGTGGCGTTCGGCCGGGACTTCACCGACGTGACGCCGAACCGGGGCATCTATCGCGGCCAGGCCACGGAGACCATTTCCGTCCGCGTGGCGACACGGGCGCTGGAGAAGCTGCCCAAGCTGTCCTGGCAGGAACAGCTGCCGACGCTCGACGTGCCGCTGACGACCGTCCTGTGCAACACGAACCATCTCGATGACCACTCGGACGAACAGGTGGATCGCCAGCAGCAGCAACAGCAACAACAATAATAGCGCCGCTTGCCACCGCTTGCGGTTTAGCACGCCGCCGTACCGTTTCATCTCATTTCACCGACCCCCCCCCGCGCAGTCACAATGAGACGCAATAAGGGTTAGTGATGACTAGGACTTGAACCGGGGCACGCGGATATTGTCTGATGGGTTGGGCCGTCGAGCCGCGGAGCGAACCGTCACGATTCCTTCGCATTTCCATGCTAGATTATCAAAGTATGCGGGACGGCCGAATCCTGCGAATTCTCCTCGCGATACAGCTTCCGGAGATGCTCCCATGACCTCGACCTTCCGCGCGCGCTGGCCCCTGGCGCTCAGCCTGGCCTGCTGCGCCATCCTGCTGACGGCGTGCGGCCTCGGTGGCGGCGGCGCCAGCCTGGACCAGACGCTCTACGACCAGATTAACGTCGGGATGTCCGAGGAGGATGTGGTGGACCTGCTGGGCTATGGCTATTCCATCAAGAACTCGCGGGACGTCCCGCAAGACGCGGACGAGAACGATCCCAACGTCAGCCTGGAATACGTCTGGAAGGACGGCGGCAAGACCGTGACGGTCTTCATCCGCCAGGGGCACGTCTGGAGCAAACAGAAGTCGGGATTTTGAATGTACTTTCGGTTCGCGACGCTTCGGAGAAGCGTAAGGCTTCACGCTTCTCCGAAGCGTCGCGAACCGCGTGCGTGGACTGGTGTTTGCGCAGCACTGGCGTTCTCACAGCGGCGCCGGCAAATCCCGCCGGCAAAAGGTCCACAGCGCCGCTGCATAGCCTGCAAAGCCCACCGCGAACAGCACCGCCACCATCGGCACACTGGCCAGCGCCGTCCCGCCGCTGGAGAATTTGCCCACGTCCACGGTCCAGCGATTTTGCAGGATGATCTGCTGCGGCTGGTAGTAGTAAAAGACTGTCAACGGCCGCAGCGGGGCAACCAGGTCCCAGAGCTGGCCGATCACGTTCACCAGGAATTGCAGCAGCGTGACCAGCACGGCAGCGCCCATGACCTTGCCGCGAAACCGGCCGCGCGCCGACAGCCACATCGTAAAGCCGCTGATGGCGAACAGCAGCGCTGCCACGTTGACCAGCGCCGGCCCCATCACCGCCGGATCGACATACTTGCTGGTATCGACCACCGGACCCGTCGAGAGCATGCCCACCAGCCAGACGCCCAGCCAGTTGCCCGCCCAGAGGCTGAGGCACAGGAGCGGAATCACCAGCCAATCGACGCAGAAGTGAGCGACGATCAGCCGCCAGCGCGGAATCGGCTGGGCCAGCAGCAATTCCATCGTGCCCCGGTCGATCTCGCCGCTGATGGCCCCCGCCGCCCGGCCGACGGCCCAGATGCAGAAGATGGTCAGCATCAGCGGATGCACGTAGCCGATCGACAGCATGTCCAAGGCGTTGTCGAGCCGGATTTGCTCGCCGCCCATCAACGTTTGCATCAGCTTCCCGGGGCCTTTGAAGAGCACGTCCTTGAGGCTCTCCAGCCGCATGAACGGCGTGACGGCTGGCAACAGCTCTTCGATGATCCGCTGGGTGATCTTGGCCCAGAGCGTCTGAAACGCACAGAGCAGGACCATCACCACCAGCAAGGCCCAGCGCACATCGCGGAACAGCTTCCAGACCAGCGTGCCAGTCACGATTCCACCTCCGCACCGTGAAAGCGCTGATAGACCGGCGCTAATCCCGCCGGCTCGATGCGCACATCGGTCACGGCCTGGCCGCTCAGCCAGCGAAGCAACTCCGGCAACGGGCCGGTGTAGTCGAGACTGAGCTGATGATCCTGCCGGGCGCAATCCTGGAAGCCGGGCAGGTCGGGCAAGCTGTCGGGGACGGTGGCGAAGCGGATGCGCACCCGCCGGGCCGAACCCAGCTCGTCCATCTTCTGCAAGTGGACCAGCTTGCCGCGCTGCAGGATGCCCACGCGGTCGCAGACCCGCTCCACTTCACTGAGGACGTGCGACGAGAACAGCACCGTCTGGCCCCGGCCCTTGGCCGCCAGCAGCTGCTCCAGCAGCTGGTCCCTCATCGTCGGGTCGAGCGTATTGGTTGGCTCGTCGAGGATCAGCAGTTTGGCCTGGGGCAGCAGCACCCGCATCAGCGCCACCTTGCGCTTCATGCCGGACGACATCTGCACCAGCGGGCGGTCGATGTCGATATCGAGCTGCTTGGCGAAGGCATCGACCCGCGGCGGTATGGCCTGGCCGCGCAGCTGGCTCAGGAAGGCGATCAGCTGCCGGCCGGTCATGTTCTCGTACAGGCGCAGCTCGCCGGGCAGGTAGGAAATCTGCTGGCGGGCGGTGACGCTGTCCTGCCAGCAATCGTGGCCGGCGATGGCGGCTTTGCCCGCCGTCGGCCGAAGAAAGCCGAGCAGCAGCCGGATGGCGGTCGATTTGCCGGAACCGTTCGGTCCCAGCAAGCCGAAGATTTCGCCCGGCGCGATGGTCAGGTTCAGGCTATCGAGTGCCCGAAAGCGCCCGTAGTCCTTGGTCAACTGTTCGGTGACGACAAGCATGCTTGTTGACTCGTTCTCCGTAGGTCAGGCTTTCCAGCCTGACATTGGCACCTCGGGCGGGCGAACAACGCTGACGTGGAGCTGGATTGGGGCGCCAGTGTCAGGCTGGAAAGCCTGACCTACGCGCTCGGCGTCACCTCGGCCTGGTGAATTCACAATCCCTGGGGCAATTACTTCCGGTTACGTCCGGCCGAGCGGACCTTTATAATTGATTTATCGTTTCGCGCGGAATCGTCTCACCCGAAACGATGAATCGGAAGTCAGCCCTCTCCCCTTCGCCCAGCAAGGAAATCAGCCATGACGGAAGCCTATATTCTGTCCGCCGCTCGTACTCCCATCGGAAAATACCTCGGCGGGCTGGCCGACGTTTCAGCCCCGCAACTGGGAGCCATCGCCATCGCCGAAGCGCTGAAGCGAGCCAACGCTCCCGCCGACCGCATCGATGAAGTCATCATGGGCAGCGTCTTGCAGGCGGGCTTGGGGCAGAACCCGGCCCGACAGGCGGCGCTGAAAGCGGGCCTGCCGGACACCATCGCGGCGGTGACCATCAACAAGGTCTGCGGCTCCGGGCTGAAGTCCGTGATGCTGGCGGCGCAGGCCATCCGTGCGGGGGATGCCGACCTGATCGTCGCGGGCGGCATGGAAAGCATGAGCCGGGCGCCCTACCTGCTCTTCGGGGCACGCACGGGCTGGAAGTACGGCGACCAGAAAGCGGTCGATGGCATGATCCACGATGGACTATGGTGCCCCTTCGAGAACTGGCACATGGGCGAGGCGGCCGA
>JAGVLI010000973.1 GCA_020054355.1 Planctomycetales bacterium
CCGCAGCCCGGCTTCCTGGGCGGCTGGGTCGGCCCGTCGCACGACCCGCTGCTCGTGCTCCACTCCGGCAAGGGCGACGGCTTTACCATGCCCGCTCTTTCGTTGGGCGCGGGTACGACCGCCGCACGGGTCCAGGAGCGAAAAGCGCTGCTGGATCGCATGAGCCAAACGGGAATGCCGATGCGCGCCGGGCAGGCTCCGGAGATGGGCAACCTGCAAGCCAAGGCGTGCGACCTGCTCACTTCCGCGGCGGCGCAGCAAGCCTTCCAGCTGGATCGAGAACCCATGCAGCTGCGCGAGGCTTACGGCCGGAATATCTACGGCCAGAGTCTGCTGCTGGCCCGCCGTCTGGTGGAGGCCGGCACGCGGCTCGCTTGCATCTCGTGGGCGCCCAATGCGAACGCCACCTGGGACACCCACGGCGCCAACTTCACCAAGCTCAAGAACGAGTTATTGCCGCCGTTCGATGCCGCCATCTCCGCCCTGCTGACCGATCTGGTGGAACGCGGCATGCTCGCGCGGACCCTGGTGGTCGTCATGGGGGAGATTGGCCGCACGCCCCGGATCAACAACGGGGCCGGCCGCGATCACTGGGGTTTTTGCTATACCGTGATGCTGGCCGGCGGCGGCATCAAGGGCGGCCTGGTCCACGGAGCCAGCGACAAGCACGGCGCCTACCCGAGCAGCTGTCCGGTCGGCGCGGCCGACGTCATTGCCACCATCTACCACGGCCTGGGAATCCCGGCGGACCTGGAAATCCACGATCGCCTGAATCGCCCACTGGCCTTGGTCCCGGGCGGCGACCCCGTCACGGAGCTGTTTGCCTGACGCTGAACGAGTACGCCGGCCGGACACCGCCTGCACACGCAGAGCAAGGATGAGCGTGGTCAGCGCAGGTAGGCCGCGAGGTTGCCGCGGGCCGCACCGGGCGGAACGCTCCGATCCGAGTCATTGGCCGCAACCAGCGTGGCAGCGACCGCAAACGGAAACTTGCCCTTGGGCGCGTTTCGGGTAAACGCTCCTTCGCCCCAGAACTGGCCCTTGGCCACCAGGTCGAAGCGCGTCACCTTACTCTCCTTGGCTTTCACAAAGCCCAGAAGCTGCGCCAGGTAACCCCGGTCGCCGGACTTGGTTTCCAGGTGGACAGCACCGGCCAGGCGGCCTTGCTTGAGCGTCAAGTCGAGCTTCTGGAGTTCGTCGGCACGCCAGAAGGGCGGCTCGCCGCGCGTATTGTCCACCAGATGGAAGCGAGCCAGCCGCGCCGCAACGCTCTGGGGAAGTTCGTCGCGCACCAGCGCCTCCGCCTCATCCTTGCGCAGCCAGAGGTGGTCCCGGCCGAGGGCGTTCTGGTAGATGGCGGCGTTGCCTCCCTTGCCATCCTCATAGCCGCCCAGCACCTTGGCAATGATGCGCACGACGAGTCCGCCTTCGGGAGGTTCGTAGACGAAGCGCGCGTCGCGCTCGCCTTTTTCGATCGGCAGCGCTTCGCCGGTCGGCTCGAATTTCTTCAGACCCGCGGCGATGAGCCGCTTCATTTCGGGACCGGTGGTCGCGTTGGAGAAGCCCAGCAGCTGGCCGTCGGCACTGAAGAGGTAGAAGCCCTGCGCCATGCCGTCGAGGCCGCGGCCCGCCTGCTTGAGCACCTTGGCGAACAGCTCGCCGTCGCCGTCCTTGCGACGGCGGTGGTCGTGCTGGTCCACGGCCACCGGCACGAACTTGTTCTTGATCAGGTCGACGATCTCCGGATCGCTGAGGATCGACACACGGTCGATGATGCCGTTGTTTCAGACGCAGCCGAGCGGATGGCCGCTGCGGCAGCGCATCAGGACCGGCTTCTTCTCCTTGGCCGCCTGGTTGCAGGCGGCCACGATCTCCATCTTCCAGGGGATCGTGCTCCAGAGTTCATCGGCCGGCGGCTGGAGCGCCTGGTGCAGCTTCTCGAACTCCGCAACGGTCAATTCCTCGACCGCCGCACCACAGGCCGGCACGCCCCGGCCCACCAGCCAGGCGCCCGCTCCCGTCACGGCCGCGTTCCGAAGGAATTGGCGTCGATGGATTCCGCGCGTCATGGATCAACTCCTCGTGATGAACGGATGGGTCTGAGGAACGGTCGCAAGCTGGCCGTCAGTTGGCGGCCTGAAAGTAGTCCTTCCGGGCGACGACTCGTTGCCGCAATTCGCCGGCGGGCACAGCGGCGGCGCGCCGTGAGTTTACCGTCTTCTGAATCCGCTGGATCACCATTTCGAGATCGCTGCTGGGCATGCGTCGGGAAGGAAACAGGGGCAGGCGGATCGAAAAAGCCGCTGTGGGTGCAATGACTCAAGCTACCTGCACTTATAAATGGCTCGATCCGGGCCGGCAATCGCAAAACCTATTCACCCAAGAGTTGTCAAATTGCCGCAGCTGGAAATCCAAGCGTTTTTCGGCCGCTGGAACGCGCGGACAGCCGAGGCCGGAAGCAGTCGTCACGGATCGAGGAAGCGCGTGGCCGTCCGCTTGGAATCGGCGAGACCGCGCTCGGAGGATTTCCATGAACACCCACCCACTCAACGCGGTGGACCGGGGAATCGAGAAACGCGCCGGCTCCTTCAATTTGCTTCGCCCGGAAGTTCGGCATACACTTGGGAGGTTTATTTCCGCCCTCCCTCCTGACTGCAATGGGAGTCGCCATGACCATTGCCACCGTAGCTGAATTGGTCGAGTCCATCCGCCAGTTTCAACTGCTCGAACCGGCGCATCAGCAAAAGCTGGAGCAGATGCAAGGCCGCTTCCAGGACCCCAAGCTGCTGGCCAAGAAACTCCAGGAAGGTAAATGGCTGACGCTCTATCAGCTCAAGCAGCTCTTTCAGCGCGGCCAGCACGCCGGCCTGCTGCTCGGGCCTTACGTCATCCTCGACCGGCTGGGCGAGGGCGGCATGGGCACGGTCTACAAGGCCCGGAACCGAACGCTCAATCGCGTCACGGCGCTGAAGGTCATTCGCAAAGAGAAGCTGGATAAGCCGGAATCCGTGCAGCGCTTCTATCGCGAGATCCAGGCGGCCGCGCAATTGACGCATCCCAATGTGGTGCTGGCCTTCGACGCCGGCGAGGCGGCTGGCACTCACTATTTCGCCATGGAATACGTGAACGGCGCCGATCTGGCCAAGCTGGTCAGGCAACATGGGCCGTTGGCGCCCGAAATCGCCGGCGACTTTATCCGGCAGGCGGCGTGCGGCCTGGCCCATGCCCACGAGAAGGGACTGGTCCACCGCGACATCAAGCCGGCGAACCTCCTCCTGGCGACGAACGGTCGAAAATCCGCAATCAAACTGGAAAAAGATGGCTCATGCCCGCCGTTCGCCGGGGGCGTGGTGAAAATTCTCGACATGGGCCTGGTGCTGGTCGGCCAGAAAGACGGCGAGCGCGCGGGGGACCTGACCAAGGCGGGCGCGGTGGTCGGCACGCCGGACTACACGGCCCCGGAACAGATGCTGAACTCGCATGCGGCCGACATCCGTTCCGACCTGTACAGCCTCGGGTGTACGTTTTACTTTCTGCTGACCGGGCAGGTGCCGTTTCCCGGCGGCACGCTGGCGCAGAAGCTGATGAAACACCAGATGCATCGGGCGACGCCGGTGGAACAACTGCGTCCGGAGACGCCGCCGCGCCTGGCGGAAGTCGTCGCCCGGCTGATGGCCAAGGACCCCGCCGAGCGCTTCCAGACGCCGGACGAACTGGCCGGC
>JAGVLI010000381.1 GCA_020054355.1 Planctomycetales bacterium
CCTCTCGCAGCACGTCGATAGACACAAATCCTCCTTGCCGCGTGCAAAGAGGACATTTCTATCGCGTTAAGACCGGACATTTCTATTGTCGTTCAACACTCAAGGAGCTGTTACGAGGGCCTCGTCGAGCGCCAGGTTTTCTGCTATCGTTGGCAAAGTCAAATCGAGTGCTTGCATCGGAGTCAGGATAGCAAATGACCAACACCGCAGCCTCTGCCTTCACCACTCTCGTCAATACCGAACCCGCACTTCTCGACGTGCAAACTACCGCCGCTGGCCCAGCCGGCAGTCTGCCTTTCACCGAGGAGATGCTGCGTCATGCGCCGAGCGGCGATCTCTTCGGCTGGAGCCAGAACGTCGGCATGGGTTGGCAGCCCGAACTCATGGGCCGCAAGGAATTCCTGATCCTCAGCACCTCCGGCGGGTTGCGGGCCGAGGATGGCTCGCCCATCGCGCTGGGCTATCATTCCGGCCACTGGGAAGTCGCCTTGCAGATGAAGGCGGCGGCCGAGGAACTGCGCGCGTTGGGCTGCATTCCGTTTGCCGGCTATTGCACCGATCCGTGCGACGGGCGGACGCAGGGCACTCCCGGCATGATGGACAGCCTGCCCTATCGCAACGATGCCGCCACGGTGCTGCGCCGGCTGATTCGCTCGCTGCCGACCCGCAGCGGCGTCCTCGGCGTGGCCACCTGCGACAAGGGCTTGCCCGCGATGATGATGGCCCTGGCAGCGATGCACGACCTGCCCACCGTGCTGGTGCCCGGCGGCGTGATGCTGGCAACGGCCGACGGCGAGGATACCGCCAAGGTGCAGACCATCGGGGCGCGCTTCTCGCACGGCGAGATGACGTTGCAACAGGCGGCGGACGCCGGTTGTCGGACCTGTGCCAGTCCCGGCGGCGGTTGTCAGTTTCTCGGTACGGCTGCTACCTCGCAGGTCATCGGCGAGGCACTGGGCCTGTCGTTGCCCCATTCGGCGTTGGCCCCATCCGGGCAGCCGATCTGGCTCGACCTGGCGAAACGTTCGGCGCGAGCGCTCCATCATCTAGCCGCGCGCGGGTTGACGACGAAAGACGTCCTGACCGAAGCTGCCTTTCGTAATGCCATGACCGTGCATGCCGCTTTCGGCGGTTCGACCAACCTGGTGCTGCACGTGCCGGCGATTGCCTATCACGCGGACGTGCGCCGGCCGACCGTCGATGACTGGAGCGCGGTCAATCGCCGGGTGCCGCGTTTGGTCGATGCCCTGCCGAACGGGCCGAAGGGCCATCCCACCTCCTATGTCTACCTGGCTGGCGGCGTGCCGGAAGTGATGCTGCATCTGCGCCGCGCCGGCTTGCTCGACGAGACTTGCCTGACCGTGACCGGCGAAGCGCTGGGCAAGAACTTGGACTGGTGGGAACAGTCGGTCCAGCGTGCCCGGCTGCGTCAGCTGCTGGCCGAGCGCGACCGCATCGACCCGGACGCGGTCATCATGAATCCGGAACAGGCCAAGCAGCGCGGCCTGACCGCGACCGTGACGTTTCCGCGCGGCAACCTGGCACCGGAAGGCGCCGTCATCAAGAGTACCGCCATCGATCCGAGCGTGGTCGATCCGGACGGCGTCTACCGCAAGGTCGGACCTGCCCGCGTCTTCATCACGGAGAAGGCGGCAGTGGCGGCGATCAAGGAGAAGCGGGTGCAGCCGGGGGACATTCTGGTACTGATCTGCCGGGGACCGATGGGCTGCGGCATGGAGGAAATCTACCAGGTCACTTCCGCGCTGAAGCACCTGAGCTTCGGCAAGCACATCGCGGTCATCACCGACGCCCGATTCTCCGGGGTTTCCACGGGGGCCTGCATCGGCCATGTCGGGCCGGAAGCACTGGCGGGCGGGCCGATCGGCAAGGTGCGCGACGGCGACCGGATTCAGATCGTCATCGACCGCAACCGGCTCGAAGGCACCCTCGACCTGATTGGCGACGGCGGGCCGCAAGAGGGGACCAGGATACTGGCCCAACGGCAACCCCGACCGGACCTGGCGGCCGATCCCGACCTGCCGGCCGATACCCGGCTTTGGGCAGCCTTGCAGGCAGCCGGCGGCGGCACCTGGGGCGGCTGCGTCTTCGACGTGGACGCGATTTGTGCAAGACTGGCCCGCTGAAGTTCGAGGTTTTGAGGTGGCAGCCGTCTGGAATTGTGTTAGACTCCAAATCATCCCGTCCCAGAGTACCACGACTCGCATGGTCCCAAGGCCATCTGGTGCGCTGCGGATATGTCACCCGACCACCTCCACTTAAGGGATGCATGCCATGAACTCGAATTCCAAGAAAGACCCGAAGGCCACTCGGCCGAACTTGAAGAACGTCATGGAAGCCGTGCGCTCCACCCTCCGGCAGCGCGAAGAACTCGCCAACCCGTTGCAGAAGGATGAACCGAAGCAGGACGCGGAAAAGAAGCCGAAGAATGCGTGAGGTGTTTCAGGGCAGGACTTCGACGGCGATTCCGGTGAACTTGCTCAAGCGGTTGTCGTTGGTCAGGAAGAGGATACAGCCGGCTTCGACTGCCGCCGCCAAATGCAGTGAGTCCGCCAAACCGAACTTGAAATGCGCACGAATACTGGTCGCGCGATCAAAGACGGCGGTTGTGAGAGGTGTCCGCAAGAGATCGGGGTGCTGGAAAAACCTGTCGAAAATTGCCAGTGCCGCTGCATTCCCGACACGCATTGGCTTGACTCGGCATTCCAGTCGAGTCAGGTCGCTGATTGCCACGCGGTCAGCAGCTGTCTGTATGGCCTTCATGCGCCTGACAGCTCTCGTGTGAAGCGAGCCAGTAGCTTCCAGATAGTAGATGAGAACCACGCTGTCGCAGTAGATCAGCATTTTGTCTTCTTTCACATGGCAGCCGGGCTCCGGCTTTCAGCGGGTCGCCTCTTCTACTCGGTCATCTTCTGCCCGCAACTCCTCCATGTGCGAAGTTACTTCCCTATCCGTCATGAACGGATAGCTGTTCGCTTCCAATTCCTGCCGGGTTCGCTGGAGGCAGGAAAACCAGTCCTCAGTCTGCGCAGGCATTTGCAATATCGAGCGGATCGTCACCTCCACCGGGCCCATCGGCAGATCGGGCTTGGTTTTCAGTTCCAGTGTCCCATCTGCATTCAGGGTGCCCTGGACCACGGCTTGGCTGGGAGTCATTGCAGCACTTCCTTTCCACTTCGATCGGCTGTTCTATCCGAGGATTATACCACCCAACCTCAACCTCACGCATCCCTCGCTGTGCGGAAGCCGTTCCAGGGATGCCGGCTTTCCGGCGGCCAGCAGACCTTGCGCGTGCAGCCCAGCACTTCGTGATGCTCGCGCGGCGTGGCGAAGCCGCCGCCGCGGTCCACCTTCTCGACGATCTGTCCCGGACCCAGCAATTGCCGGAGTGCATCGGTCAGCTGCGGGTCGGTCAGCCGCTGATTCGCGACGCACCAGCGGCCGAAGTCCGGCCAGTACCAGTCGCTGGTCCAGTTGTTGACGTTGCCCGCCAGGTCATGGCAGCCGTAGGGACCGACGCCTTCGGGATACAACCCGACCGGCGTGGTCCTGCCCACCAGCGAGGCGAAGTTGGCGCGCTGGGCGGTGGGCCAGTCATCGCCCCAGGGATAGCGCCGGGCATCGCTGCCGCGCGCCGCCTTCTCCCACTCGGCATCCGTGGGCAAG
>JAGVLI010001068.1 GCA_020054355.1 Planctomycetales bacterium
AAGGCGCCGTCCTGTCCCGCGCGGCCGGCCGGGTTGGCGGCGCCGATGTGGGCCAGGATGTAGTTGACCGCGCCGTTATCGTTGGTGGCGCCCTTGGCCGTCACCAGCTGCTCGACCATTTCCTTGTAGGACATGTGCGGCTTGGGCGTGCCGTCCACGGGATTCTCGGTGCTGAAGCCTTCTTCCAGCCAGAGGTGGATCTGCTGCTTGAAGAGGGTCGGGCCGGTCCGGGTCATCAGCCAGTTGGTCCACACGGTGGCCCAGTTGCTGGCGTAAGCGCCCTTCAGTTCGCCGGTGAGCAGCCGGTCGAGGAGCTGACCGCGCCGGGTGGCGGGCGGGTCCTTCATGTACTGGTCGAGTTCGTTGACGGTCGGAATCCGGCCGATGATGTCCAGGAAGGCGCGACGCGCGAACTCGTAGTCGTCGGCGCGGGGGGCCGGCTGGATGCTGTTATCCTTCCACTGGCCGGCGAAGTACTCGTTGATGATCTTGACGGCTTCGTCGATCGGCCCGAAGCCAGGACTGGTCGCGGTGTTGGCCGCCGGCACGTCCACCGTCTTGGGCTCGTTCTTGCTCGGGGCCGGCGTGGTGGTTTTCGGATCGGTCTTCTTTTCCTCGGGCTTCTTCTCCTCGGGCTTGACGACGGCGACCTTGGGCTTGCCCGGCGTCGTGTTCTGGGCGTTCGCCATGATGGCGAAGCCGAACAGCAGGCCGGCGATCACCAGCAGTCCGACCAACTGGGACATCTTGCCCCGGGATTTTCGCAGCGCGACTTTGGCCATCGTTTTGTTCTCCCCTGGTAGCCAAGCGACTTAAGCTATTGCGATTGCAGAATTTAACGAAGGTTGCAGTGCCTTCCCTCGTTACACGACAAGTGTAAGTGACGTTTGGAAAAGCTGTCAAACGGAAGTTGCCGGCTTTTCCAGTTTTCTCAGATAATGCTAGTGATCGGCTCATCCATCGTGGATGAAAGCTTACCCGGTGAAGGGTGGACGAACCGAAAACCGCTTGCAATCTGGTTTAGGGTCGGGCCGACACCGGGTAAGCACTATCTTCCTGTTCTTGGGACGAGCCGGCGCGGCGTTTGGTTCCCAAAGTCGCGAAAAAAGCCCCGGTTCGTTGCCTGGGCCTGTTTCAACACCAGAAGAGCGCCGCCATGAAGTTCGACCCGCAACGCGTCCGTGCCAATGCGCAAAACTCTTCCACGGAAGACCTTATGGACAGAATGACCATCTGGCGCGAGGAACTGGAACCAGCTGCCGTCGAGATCATTGCAGCTGAACTGGTGCGGCGCGGCCTCGGATCGGAAGCCATCGAGGCGCACCGGCAGCGGCGGGAAGCGGCAGGCGTCCATCGTTCGGACGGAATTGCTTGGAAATGCAGCTTTTGCGACCAACCGGCGCGCGACCGCCGCTGGGGCTGGCACCGGCTCTGGGGCTGGCTGCCGGTGTTTCCGCGAAGGCTCGCTTACTGCGCGGATCACGATCCCCACGGCAGGCCGGCATGAGGCGAGCGACGGTTCAAGATTGCGGGCTTGCGGACAGCGCCCGTTACTTCTTGGCGAGGAACTGCTTCACATCTTCCGGGGTGATGAGCCGGCCGGGCTTGTCCAGCTGCTCGCTGAGCCAGCTGAGAATGGTCGGCGCGTAGGGCGGCTGCGTCTTCTGGAGCGCATCTTGCAGCCGGGCCAGGCGCCGGGCGCGCTCCTTGGTCTTGCGGAAGCCGTTGCGATGGCGCGATTCCGCCATGTCCACTTGCCGTTGCTCTCTGCGGATACGCCGTGCGCCCATGATTTCGCCCTTTCCGTACGCCAGCTGCTTGCGGCTGAAAAAGAGATGATAGCAAGCGCAGCGGAGCTTGGCAATTCCCAGAGCGGATTTGCGCGGGCCGAATTCCAACTGGAATGAAAGCGGGCAAAGCCGCTACACGCCGTGGAATCCGTCCTGAAATCGATGAAATAGGGGAAGAATCGCAGTGGCAGCTGCCGACCGTCCGTGGGGCACATGGTAGGAACAGAGTGTTCCTGGCGGAGACCACGGGTGTGGGCGATAGGCCACGGACCGATGGGTCACGGGATTGCCCCAAAACCGGCCGGAGGCTGGCGCTCTCCCGATGTCCTAAAGGGCACCGTCAGTGGCCCGCCAGGGACACTCTGCTCGACAGATTACACCGCTGCCCATTTCGACCGCAAGACCAGCCGTGTTATTCCGGTCTCGCCAGTACGCCGTTTCGGCCGTGCCATCCGGAAATTCATCAGGGTTTACCTGGCTTCCTGGCTAAATTTCGGGATGCCCCCGCGATCCACTTGCACGACTGCCCGCACATGGCAGAAACAGAGTGTTCCTGGCGGTGACCACGGGTGTGGGCGATAGGCCATGGACCGATGGGTCACGGGTTTGGACTCCAAACCGGCTGGAAGCCGGCCACTCCCGATTGTCCTAAAGGGCACCGCCAGTGGCCCGCCAGGGACACTCTGCCACGCAGGATACCCTTCCCTGCCGCCCATCCGCAAGAGAACTCCATCGATTTGAATGCTCTCCTTGCTCCCGCCTGCCGATCGTGCCGTTCAGGCTGACTTTTCGTTCCGGCGCTGCCACGGTTGTACGCCAGGCGCGGATCGGACTACAATTCATTGCACTGCCTCTTCTTCAATCTGGCAGGTCAGGCTTTCCAGCCTGACATCGATGTCAGGCTGGAAAGCCTGACCTACGACGGAAGGCGCCATGACTACTCCGTGGTACGAAGACGGCTTGCGTTTCGGTTGCACCCGATGCGGCAACTGCTGCACGGGGCCGCCCGGCTACGTCTGGGTCAACGACGACGAGATCCGCGCCATCGCCGAGCTGCGCGGCGAACCCTTCGAGCAGGTTTTCGCCCTCTACACCTACCGCGCCGAAGGACAGCGCAGCCTGCGCGAAAAGGCCAACGGCGATTGCACCTTCTACGAAAAGGGCCAGGGCTGCACGGTCTACGCGGCCCGGCCGCGCCAGTGCCGGACCTGGCCCTTCTGGGAAAGCAACCTGGCGACGCCCGCCGATTGGCAGCGCACCGGCGAAGGCT
>JAGVLI010000396.1 GCA_020054355.1 Planctomycetales bacterium
CTCTCCGCCACTCGCGCGCTGCTTGACGGTGCCGGTCGGCGGTCAGCCTTTCCAGGCGCCAGGCCCGCCGCGCCGGCCAGTCGCGCCGATGGTTGAGGAACCCTACATCGTGCCCGCATTCAGCCAGGTGGTGGAGGTCGTCGAGCCGGACTTGCCTGCGATGGCACCTGCAACACCCGGAGACGATCCCCTGTTGGAGCAGTGGAACGCCGCCGGCGCGGCGCGGGCCGATGCTCACGAAGCGTATCTGCGCTATGCCGGCAACCTGATGCAGGCGTATGCGGGGCAACTTTCCTGGCAAATGTCGCTGCTGGCGAACGCAGGTGACGTGGGGACAGGTTTTCAACCTGTCCGACAGGTTGAAAACCTGTCCCACGGAATTGAGGTCCGCCCGCCGCTCGCCGGTGCTGATCCGAGTGTTTTCATGGATCGCGCGCAGTGCCTCGAATTCGCGCGCGGTGCCATCGGCACCGTCCTCGGCGCTGCCTTCGCCGAGATCGATGCTTGCCCGACGCGCGTCCGGCTGCCGGATGAACCGCTGATGCTGGTGGATCGCATCGTCTCCGTTTCTGGCGAGCCGCGCTCGCTGACTTCGGGACAGGTCGTCACCGAACATGACGTGCTGCACGACGGCTGGTATCTCGACGGCGGCCGGATTCCGACTTGTATCGCCGTGGAGGCGGGGCAAGCGGACCTGTTCCTGTCGGGCTACCTGGGCATCGATTTCCAGACGCGCGGCCAGGCGGTCTATCGGCTGCTCGACGCCGTCGTGACGTTTCATCGCAGCCTGCCGGAACCGGGAAAAGTTATCCGCTACGACATCCGCATCGACAGCTTTTTCCGTCAGGGAGAAACCTATCTCTTCCGCTTTAACTTCGAGGGCACGGTCGATGGCCAGCCGTTGCTGAGCATGAAGGACGGCTGCGCGGGCTTCTTCAGCGCGGCGGAACTGGCAGCTGGTCGGGGACTGGTGCAGACCGAATTCCAGAAGCAGCCTCGGCCCGGCAAGCGTCCCGCCAATTGGCAAGAACTGGTGCCGCTGGCAGCGGAGTCCTACGACGAACGCCAGGTGGATGCGCTGCGGGAAGGTAATCTGGCGGGTTGCTTTGGACCCGCGTTTGCCTTGCAAAGCCGCAAGCGGCTGATGCGGCTTCCCGGCGGCAAGATGCGGCTGGTGCATCGCGTGGTGGAGCTAAACCCGACGGGTGGACGATTCGGCCTGGGACTGATCCGTGCCGAAGCGGACATCCATCCGGACGACTGGTTCCTGACCTGTCATTTCGTCGATGACCAGGTGATGCCGGGCACCCTGATGTACGAGTGCTGCCTGCATACTTTCCGCATCTTCCTGATGCGCCTCGGCTGGGTCGGCGACCACGACGAGGTGGTCTGCGAGCCGGTGCCGGGCGTGGCCAGCCGTCTGAAGTGCCGGGGGCAGGTGATCGCCTCGACGCGAATCGTCACCTATGAAGTGGTCGTCAAGGAACTGAGCTATCGGCCCGAACCTTTCGCGCTGGCGGATGCGATCATGTACGCCGACGGCAAGCCCATCGTCGAGATCAGCGATATGTCGGTGCGCTTCGCGGGCCTGACGCTGGAGAAGCTGCAAGCGACCTGGCGAGCGGGGGGCGGGAATTGCAAATTGCAGATTGCAGATTGCAGATTTGAAGACAAAGACACCGGCCGCGAGGCAGCACCGACTTCAAATTTGCAATCTGCAATTTGCAATTTGCAATTCCCCTTTGAGCGCGAACACATCCTCGCCTTCGCCATCGGCAATCCGTCCGAGTGTTTTGGCGAATCGTATCGGGTATTCGATCGAGAGCGCTTCCTGGCTCGGTTGCCCGGTCCGCCCTATGCGTTCCTCGACCGCGTCACGCGCGCCGACTTGGAGCCGTTCCAGCTGAAGGCCGGCGGCGTCATCGAGACCGAGTACGACGTACCGCCGGACGAATGGTACTTCGCCGCCAATCGGCAGCCGGTGATGCCCTACGCCGTGCTGCTGGAAATCGCCCTGCAACCGTGCGGCTTCCTGGCGGCTTACCTGGGCGCTGCCAAGACCAGTCCCGACGACCTCTGCTTCCGCAACCTGGGCGGCAAGGCAGTACAGTTGCTGGAAGTGACGCCCGACATGGGCACGCTGACGACCACGGTGAAGGCCACGCGCGTCTCGCACTCGGCCGGCATGATTATCCTGAACTTCGACTTATTGGTCCGCTGTGCGGCCGGCACGGTCTACGAGGGCGATACGTACTTCGGCTTCTTTTCGCGGGAATCGCTGGCGCAGCAGGTCGGCATCCGGGATGCCAAGACCTTCGAGATGGAGGGAGCGGGGCGGCAGTTCGCGTACCCGCAAGCAGCGCCCTATCCCGATCGACAGATGCGCATGGTCGATCGCATTGACGGCTGGCTGCCGACGGGCGGGCCGCACGGCCTGGGCTTGATCCAGGGCAGCAAGACGGTCGATCCGGCCGAGTGGTTCTTCAAGGCCCACTTCTATCAGGACCCGGTTTGGCCCGGTTCGCTCGGCCTGGAAGCCTTCATTCAGTTGCTGAAGTTGGCTGCGGTCGAACGCTGGGGCGGCGGGCCGGAGGCGACTTTTTCCGGGTTGTCGCTTGGCAAGCCGCACTCGTGGGTTTATCGTGGTCAGGTTCTGCCGACGAACCGGCAGGTGGTCTTCCAGGCAGCGATCAAGGCCGTGGATGATCGCCAGAGGCAACTCCTGGCCGACGGCTTCCTGATGGCCGATGGCCGGACGATCTACCAGATGAACGACTTCACGCTCAGGATGGAGAAGAGCGCTCGATGAAGTACAACCGCGTGTTTATTGACTCGATCGGCTACGAACTGGCGCCCGTGGTGGTGACTTCGCAGGAGCTGGAAGACCGCCTGCACCCCACCTTTCAGGCGCTGCATTTGCCCAGCGGCCAGCTGGAAGGCATCACCGGCATTCTCGAACGACGCTGGTGGGACACCGGCTACACCGTGTCCGACGGTGCGACGGCGGCCGCTCGCAAGGCGCTGGCTGCCGCCCCGGAAGTGCCTGCCGAAGCCATCGATGCACTGATCTATGCCGGCGTCTGCCGAGAGCAGTTCGAGCCGGCGACGGCTTGCCATGTGGCGGCGGCGCTGGGCATCGGCCCGAACGCGGCGGTCCACGACGTCAGCAACGCTTGCCTGGGGGTGCTCAACGGCATCGTCGATGTGGCCAATCGCATCGAACTGGGCCAGTGCCGGGCCGGGCTGGTGGTTTCCTGCGAGACGGCGCGGGACATCAACGAGGTCAG
>JAGVLI010000830.1 GCA_020054355.1 Planctomycetales bacterium
CCGCAGCCATCGACAGCCAGTCGGTGAAGACCGCCGCGGGCGGAGCGGCGTGCGGCACCGATGGCGGCAAGAAGGTCCGGGGGCGCAAGCGGCATATCCTCGTGGAGATGCAGGGATGTTTGATCGCCGTCGTCGTCACGGCGGCGCACGTTGACGATGGCCGTGCCGCTCCCGCAGTGTGCGCGGGGGTGCGTGGCCGGGACTTCCCTCGCTTGGAAGTCGTGTGCGGTGACAACAAGTATCACAATCACCACTTGTACCAGTGGTTGCGGGTTCATCACCGGCTGTATCGGCTGGCAGTGAAGAGCAAATCCGAGGGACAGAAGGGAATTGCACCCCTGCCGATGCGTTGGGTGGTGGAGCGAACGTTCGCTTGGTTGGGGCGCTACCGGCGGTTGAGTAAGGACCATGAGCATCTGCCGGAGTCGAGTGAGGCGGTGGTGAAGATCGCGAGTATTCATTCTTTTCTTCGCCGACTTCGGCCCAATCAAGGGCCGCGGAGCCAACGTTTCCGGTTCGAGGGACACCGCCCAAAACCTGCCGCCTAGGCTTTTGGAACAGACTCTGAGAGTACAGCGCAATGCTCTATCTGGTCTTCCGCAACGGCCCTTGCCGGGCTTTTTGGCGCCATCGCTGCTGCCGCGTGCGGGCATGGCTCTCACGCGCCCGCCGGTTCCGCTGTTGCCGCCAGGCGGAGATGTCCAGGTCGCGTTGCAGCGAACACGGGCGGTTCGGGGGCCAAGAGTACTTGCAGCAACCGTCGCACGTCAGGCAACCTGATACCGTCCGCTGCTTTTTTTCCCAACCGCTGCGTTTCCAGCTTCAGAAACCACAGCGCCAACATCACCAACGTCATGTGATGGTACCAACCCAACCAGCTGTGCACCTCATAGGCATCCAGGCCCACTTCCTGCTTGCCCTGCAAGAAGCAATCCTCCACCGGCCAGCGCGTGTGCCCCACTTGCACCAGCGTCAGCAACGGCACCTGGGCCTCGGCGTTGCTCAGGTAGTACTTGACCTTCGCCTCTTGGTCCAAGCCGCGCTCGACCACCAGCCACAACTTCGGCCCCGGCAGGTCGGCCCGCTCCACGACTACCCGCAGCCGCGCGAACTCCGCCTGCTGAGTTCCCTTCGTCCCTTCGCGAAAGGCCAGCCGCTGCTAGCGCGTCCCGGTTCCTCAACGACGGGGCGCTGCAACCAGACCCGCACGCTCTTGGGCACCTCCCCGAGGCAGCGTGCCCCGGCTTCCTCCAGGCGACCCAGAAAGCCGGGGTCTTTGCCGTAGCCTTCGTCAAAAGTGATCCAGCTATGGCGGATGGCCTGGCCCGATCCCAACACCAACTCGGCGGCCAACTGCGGCTTGGTGCGGAAGACCACTTCGGCAGGGACACCGGCCGCTGGCCGCCGCGCCGTGTCCTGGGCCCAGGCCTCCTCGGGCAAGTACAAGCGGGTGTCCAGCAGCGTATGGCCGTGTTTACTGGCATAGGCCAAAAAGACGCCGATCTGGCAGTGGTCGATCTTGCCGGTGGCGCCGCAGTACTGGCGGGCCACGCCCACACTCTGGCCGCCGCACTTGGCGACGCCACGCTCATCGACGATCAGGATCCCCTCGGGATCGCCGAAGTCCTCAGCGACCCAGCGGACCAACTCTGCGCGCAGCGGCAGATAGGGCCAAGGGGCTTGGCCGAGGAAGTCCTGGGGCATGCGGACCTGCGAGGTATCCCCGCCGCAAGCGTTGAGGGCGATGGTCTCGGCGTTCTTGTTGTCGTCGGCGTCGAGTAGCTGGCCGCGCAAGTAGGCTTCGGCGCGGGCAACGCCTGCTGCAGATCCTTCTTGGTCATGAATGGCCTCCCTGCCAAAAAGGCTACCCGGTCCTGGGCGGCTCATAAGCCAGCAAGACTGGGTTGGCGGGGTAAGGCCAAACTCGTTGCGCTGTATTATTCGGCCTGCCATTGTCGGGCAGGAGCTACTCGTAAATCTTACCGCAATGCAGGAACACGGTGAACGCTTGCCATGATGGCTCGGCAGGCAATCCCTGGTTGCCCCGTTGGCCCACTGCAGCGCCGCGAACAGGTAGTTCTCAATGGTGACGTTCTCCCAGCCGCCTGGGGCAGGGCCATACGGGCTACTTGGGCTAGAGCATTTCGCACACGGGTGTAGCAGGGTAGCCACAATGGGCGAACGAGTTTTGACAGTCTTGGGAAGTGCCGGCTGCCAACGCCTGGGCGATGGCCGTCCACAATTTCTCCGTCAGCCGCGCGCCCGCTTTCCGCAACCAGGCCTTGACCTTCGCCCAGATCTTCTCGATGGGATAGAAGTCCGGCGAGTACGGTGGCAAATACCACACTCCGGCCCCGGCTTTGCGGATGGCCCGCGCCACGGCTGGTCCCCGGTGCGCCGCCAAGCGGTCCAGCACCACAATATCGCCCGGACGCAACTGGGGCACCAGCACGTGCTGAATGTCGGTCTCGAAGGCGGCCGCGTCGGTCGGGTCCTCCACCACCCACGGGGCCACGAC
>JAGVLI010001084.1 GCA_020054355.1 Planctomycetales bacterium
ACGGGCCGGAACCAGCCCTGGCCTCATATTTGGTCTTGCTCCCGGTGGGGTTTGCCGAGCCGACTGGTCACCCAGCCGCTGGTGCGCTCTTACTCGCACCTTTTCACCCTTACCTGATCCCGACCTCGTGAAAGGCCGGGCCATCGGCGGTGTACTTTCTGTTGCACTGTCCCTATCCTTCGACGCCGGGTCGCCCCGGTGCCTCGGACGGTGGGCGTTACCCACCACCGCGTCCTGTGGAGCCCGGACTTTCCTCTCCCCGGTTGTCGCGCGGACGCCGAAGCGTCCGGCGGTTCCCCAGGCAGCGACCGTCCAGCCAGCCCGCAGAGCCACCCTCATTATACGGGGCGAAAGTCCGGAAATTCCGCCGCAACAGGATAACTTTCCGATTGAACCGGAAACCGCGCGCCCGGTACACTGGTTAGACCACTTGACCGATCCAGGAGACACGGGGATCGCGGCGTAGGGGGGTAACAGTCCGGAAGGGCTGGCCGCGATCCCCGCCCTTTTCTCTGCCCTGCCAGGCCACTTCCGCCGAGAATGCGACTCCGCCGCGCACTGGGGGTTTACTCTTGCGCCTCCGTGTCCCACTTGCCGGGAGTACCTTATGCCCTGCCGCATGCTGAGCAGCGTTGGCCTCTGTTTGACCTTCCTGGCCTTGCTGCCGGCCGCTGCCGCCGACGAGCAACCCGTCAAGGCGGGTGTGGCGGTCAAGGTCATCACACCTTCGGAGCCATTGTGGATGGCTGGCTACGCTTCCCGCAGCAAGCCAGCCGAGGGCAAGACGCACGAATTGTTCATCAAGGCGGTAGCGCTCGAAGACGCGGCCAAGGGACAGCTCGTCCTGCTCACCAGCGACCTGATCGGCTTCCCGCGCAGCCTGACCGAGCCGGTCGCCGAGGAAGTGCGGAAGCGTACCGGCCTGCCGCGCGAAAGGCTGATGTTGACCAGTTCGCACACGCATTGCGGCCCGGTGCTGCGCGACAACCTGGCCGACATGTATCCGCTGCCGCCCGACCAGGCCAAGAAGCTCGAAGCCTACAGCGAACAGCTGCGCGGCTGGATGGTCGAAGTGATCGTGGCGGCGCTGAAGGACTTGCAGCCCGCCAAGCTGTCGCAGGGCAAGGGGGCTGTCCGCTTCGCCATGAACCGCCGGGAACCGACGCCCAAGGGAGTCATCAATGCCCGCCATCCCGAAGGCCCGGTCGATCACGAAGTCCCGGTGCTGAAGGTGGAAACTCCCGAAGGCAAGACGCGGGCCATCGTTTTCGGTTATGCCTGTCATAACACGACCTTGCAGTTCTACCAGTGGTGCGGCGACTACGCGGGCTTCGCGCAGGCCGACCTGGAGGCGAAGAATCCCGGAGCGGTGGCCCTGTTCTGGGCCGGTTGCGGCGGCGATGCCAACCCGCAGCCGCGCGGCCAGGTGGAACACGCCCAGACGCACGGTCGGGGCCTGGCCGAAGCCGTGGGCGATGTGCTGAAGAAGCCGATGACGCCCGTGAACGGCCCGTTCCAGGCCAAGCTGGCCCTGGTGACGCTGCCGCTGGGCGAACTGCCATCCAAGGAACAACTGTCGGCGGACACGCTGAGCAAGAACCTGGCGCTGCGCAATCGGGCGACGCGCCTCCTGAAAACGCTGGAAACCAAGGGCAAGCTGGACGATCATTATCCCCACTACCCGGTGCAGGTCTGGCGGCTGGGCAAGGACCTCGTCTGGATCGGCTTGGGCGGCGAGGTGGTCGTCGATTACTCGTTGCGGCTAAAGAAAGAGCTAGGTGGCGGGCCGTCGGTCTGGGTGACGGCCTACGCCAACGACGTGATGGCTTACATCCCTTCGGCGCGGGTGCTGAAGGAAGGCGGCTACGAGGCGGATTCATCCATGATCTATTATGGGTTCCCGACCAAGTGGTCGCCGGCCATCGAGGAACGGATCGTCGCCAAGGTCCACGAACTGGTGAAATAACCGCTTGCGGTTTAGCAGGCCGTATCAAGGGGTGGCCATGTCCCGTATTAGTTTTCTTGCGCGCAGTCTGATGTTCCTGGTGCTCGCCGGCAGCGCCGTCCTCCTCTCGGCTGCCGACAAGCCCAGCGACCCGCCGGCCGGGCCGCTGTCGCCCAAGGAGGAACTGGCCAGCTTCCGCGTCCTCAAGGGCTTCAAGGTCGAACTGGTCGCCGCCGAACCGGAGGTGGTCGATCCGGTGGCACTGGCCTTCGACGAGGACGGCCGGCTGTACGTCGCCGAGATGCGCGGCTACCCCAACGGCGGCCTCGGCACCGGCAACATTTCCACGGGCAAGATCAAGCTGCTCGAAGACTCCGACGGCGACGGCTACTACGAACGCAGCGTGACGTTCGCGGAGAACCTGCGCTTTCCCACGTCGATGATGCCTTACCAGGGCGGCTTGCTGGCGGCCGTCGCTCCCGACTTGCTCTATTTCGAGAAGACCGCCAGGGGTCACGAAAAGAAAGTGCTCTATACCGGCTTCGATCTCGACAACATTCAGCAGTTGCTCAACAGCTTGCAATGGGGACTCGACAACTGGGTCTACGCGAACGCGGGCGGCAAGGGCGGCACGATCACGACGGGCGACGGAGCGGGGGCCGGCGTTGCCCTGCGCGGCCGGGGCATCC
>JAGVLI010000050.1 GCA_020054355.1 Planctomycetales bacterium
AACGTCGGGTCCTTGTCTTTCAGGATTTGGGCCAAGGCGACGTCGGCCCCGGCGGCCTTGGGGTTGTCCACCCAGTACTTCGGCGCCTGCCCTTGAATCATGCCGTCGGCGCTGGGCCCCGGCGTGACGGTGCCATCCGGATTGGTCACCGCCTCGCCGCTGCCGCCTCCCGGCTGACCGCAGCCCGTCAGGGCCAGGAACAGGAACAGATAACCGAACTGCTTCATGGCATCATCCTCCGTTGGTTGCGGCCCGCTTTCCCGTTTCCGCTGGCGTGCTTCGCTCACTGTTTGACGCGCTTCCAGATTTGCGTGTGCGGCTGCTTGCCCTTGTCGTCCGTCAAGGTCAGGGTTTCCTTGGTCACCTCGACCTTCCGGGTTTCCTTGCGGTTCAATCCGCCGGTGTTGAATTCCATCTCGATGTGCGCATCGTCGGTCCACTTGTACTTGCCGTCCACGCGCAAGCCGACCAGGGGAATGGGCATTGAAACCGTGCCGTCCTTGCCGAATTCGCCGACCATCGACTTGCCGGCCAGGTCGGTGGTTTCCCACTTGCCGACGATCAGGTCCTGCGGTTTGGAGCCGCAGGCTGGCAGCATCAGCGCCAGGAAAGCCGCCAGGATCAAAGCTGCTTGGCGCAAGGATCACCTTCTTTCTGAATGCCACGCGCGGGACGGGACGAACGCGGGAGCCAGCGCGTCGTGTTCTCTCCGTCAAACTGCCAGGGAACGGGGCAAAAGGCAAAAGGAAAATCGAAAACCCGCCGCGAGCATGCCGGCGGCGCCGATCCCCCGGCCAGGCCGTCCGAAGTTCTCCCACCGCCGGCAATTTGGCGCTACGCGCTGGATTTGGCCCCCGCTATAATTTACTCCTTGCCCGTGCCGAACTCTGGCACTCTTCCTGCCCGTGGACTTTCCTGCCGAGGATGTTGCCGATGAACAGGCGGCTCTTGTTTTGCTCGCTGATCGTGGCTGCGCTGCCTTTGCTGTACGTGCCGGCGGACACGCCGGCCGGCAAGAGCGGTTCAACCGCCAAGCTCCAGTACGGGCGCGACATTCTGCCCATCCTCTCCGCGCATTGCTTTACCTGCCACGGCCCCGATGAAAAGACCCGCAAGGCCGGCTTGCGTTTGGACATTCCGGAGGCAGCCGTCCAGGAACTCGACAGCGGCACGCGCGCCATCGTGCCCGGCAAGCCCCAGGATAGCGAACTGCTCAAACGCATTCATGCGACCAACCGCGAGCAGATGCCGCCCGCGAAGAGCCAGAAGCAGCTCAAGGACACGGAAAAGCAAGCGCTCAAGCGCTGGATCGAGGAAGGCGCGGTCTATCAGCGCCATTGGGCGTTCGTGCCGCCCAAGCGACCAGCGCCGCCCACTGCCTTGAAGGAAACAGCCTGGATCAAGAACCCGATCGACCGCTTCGTGCTGGCCCGCCTGGAGCGGGAAGGATTGAAACCTGCCCCCGAAGCCGACCGTTACACGCTGGCGCGCCGGGTAGCCATCGACCTGATTGGCTTGCCGCCCAGCCGCGAGGCCGTCGAGAAGTTCGCGAACGATAATAGTCCCGACGCCTACGAGAAGTACGTGGCGGGTGTCCTGGAGTCGCCCGCCTACGGCGAACGCTGGGCGGCGGTCTGGCTCGACCTGGCGCGTTATGCCGATTCCAACGGTTATGCCAACGACAACCCGCGCGTCATCTGGCGCTTCCGCGACTGGACCATCGAAGCCATCAACGCGAATCTGCCTTACGACCGCTTCACTATCGAGCAGCTGGCCGGCGACTTGCTGCCGAACGCGACGAAGCAGCAAATCCTGGCGACGGCGTTTCACCGCAACACGCTGAGCAACGACGAGGGCGGCACCAACGATGAGGAGTTCCGCGTTGCCGCCGTGGTGGATCGCGTCAATACCACCATGCAGGTGTGGATGGGGCTGTCGATGGCCTGCGCCCAGTGCCACGACCACAAGTACGACCCGCTCAGCCAGGAAGAGTATTTCAAGCTGTTCGCGATTTTCAACCAGACCGAGGACGCGGACCGCAGCGATAACAGCCCGCTGTTCACGGAGTTGACGCCCGAACAGGAAAAGCAGATTGCCCAGTTCAAGGAAGAGATCGCGGCCCTGGAAAAGACAGTCGCGGAGCAAAAGGCCAAGGCAAGCGAAAACGATCTCATTCTGCCCAAGCGCGAAGGCGCGCTGCCGACGCGCTTCGTGCGGGTCGAGTTGCTGGGCAAGGGCGCATACCTGCACCTGGCGGAAGTCCAGGTGTTCGTCGGCGAGAAAAATATCGCTCGCGACGGCAAGGCGAAGCAAGTCAGCACCGCCTTCGACGGCCCGGCCCGCCTGGCCAACGACGGCGACACCAACGGCGACTACAACGGCAAATCGGTCTCGCACACGGATGTCGCCGACAATCCCTGGTGGGAAGTGGACCTCGGCAAAGCGCAGACCATCGACAAGATCGTCGTCTGGAACCGCACCGACGGGGGCACAAGTGCCCGACTGAACAACTGGCGCATCATTGCCCTGGACGAAGAACGCAAGCCGGTGTGGGTGAAGTCCTACGCCCAACCACCGAATCCCAGCACATCCGCCGCGCTGCCGAAGACGGCGGATGCCGTCGATGCCGCCGCCAAGGCCGAACTGGTCAAGTACCTCAAGGGCGATACCGCCGCCAAGGCGACACCCGAGCAGAAGAAGCTCGATGATGCGAAGAAGCAACTGGCCGCCCTCAAGGGCATTGGCACGCCGATCATGAAGGAACTGCCCGAAAAGCAACGGCGGAAGACCAACATCCTGCTGCGGGGTAACTTCCTCGACAAGGGCAAGGAAGTGACGCCCGGCGTGCCTGCCGTGCTGGCGGCGCAATCGGCGGCCGTGACCAATCGCCTCGAACTAGCGCACTGGCTGATGAGCAAGGACAACCCGCTGACGGCCCGCGTCACGGTCAACCGCTACTGGGAGCAGATTTTCGGCCAGGGCCTGGTCGAGACGCCCGAAGACTGGGGCATTCGCGGCAAGCACCCGTTGCACCCCGAACTACTGGACTGGCTGGCAGTCGAATTCACGACCCCAGGCGAGCCGGGAGCGTCAGCGACCGGAGTTTCCCTCCCCTGGGATGTCAAGCGCTTGCTCAAGCTGATCGTCACCTCGGCGACCTATCGCCAGTCGTCGCGCATCACTCCCGAACTCCTCGAACGTGATCCGGACAACAAGCTGCTGGCGCGTGGTCCGCGTTTCCGCAATTCGGCCGAGGTGATCCGCGACCAGGCG
>JAGVLI010000912.1 GCA_020054355.1 Planctomycetales bacterium
GATTCACACGTCGGACTGACGCCCCGACGCTCGCCTCGAACCGCTCAGTTCGCCGCCTTCACTTCAAACTGATGCGCTACCGGCTGCGCCAATTTGTAAATCTCCTTCTGCCGGTCGCCGATCTGCTCCAGCCGCTTGGCCAGTTCCTTCGGCTTGCGCTCGGCCACCACGTCGGCCAACCAGTCGGGCGCCTGGAACATGATGACGCCGCGAAAGCGCTGATGCACCAGCTTGTTCTTGTCGTTGATCGCCGACCAGACCTTCTGGCTCTGGTCGTAGATCGGTCCCGTGGTCAGGTTGCCCAGGTTGACGCCCTCGGCCAGCTGCTCGGCGGTGTAGCTCGCCACTTCCTTGCCGTCGATGGTCACGGCATACTTGCCCGCCGCCAGTCCGGTCACTTTCAGGCCGTACCAGTTCAGGTCTTTCAGCTGGTTCATGTAGGGCAGCAGCGAGACCCAATCCTTCTGGATCGGCAACGGCAGCGCATCGTCGAGCCGCTCGAAGCTGACGCCCTTGTCGGTGGCCTTCAGCTTCTCGACCTTGCAGGCGTTGGCCTTCGCCTGGCCAGCCTTGGCGTCGATGGCTGCGTCGCTGACGGCTGCCGGCGCGTTCAGCCCGGTCAGGATGGCATGGGCCATCAGCAGACCGCCTGGCGACGAGGTGTGGAAACCGTCGCCGAACGGCTTGACGGCGTCGGCCTTGTCGGTTTCCATCTTTTCGAGAGCGGCGCGAGTGATGCCATACTGATCGACGTGGGCAGCGCCATGCCGGGCCGCCGCTTCCTTCAGCGGCGCGTAAAACTGCTTCTGCGTTTCCAGGTAGAGCTTGAACTTTTCGTTGACGCGGCGATCGACGGCATTGGGCGACACCACCGCCACGCGCACGCCGGCTTTCTTGGCCATCTCCAGCATGGTTTCGGTGTTCTTGACGAAGCTATCGCAGCGCTTCTGGTCGAAGCCGCCGTAACCGCCGTCGTTCATGCCGAAGTTGATCGTCACCGCCGTCGGCTTGTCCGCGAGGATGTGGTTGGCGAAGCGATTGGCGCCGCCGCCCGCCGTATCGCCGCTGATGCCGGCGTTGAGGAAGGTCAGGTCCCACTTCGGAAAGCGCGTGGTCAGGTACAACTCCATGGTGCTCGAATACTGATATTGCTCGGTGATGCTGTCGCCGAGAAAGACGATGCGGTCGCCGTTCTTGAAGAAGAATTCGCGGGGTTGCTGTGCCGGCAGCTGGCCGGCAAGGAGCAAGAACAACAGCGCGAATAACGTGGCGGTGCGTTTCATGGTGGCAGTCCTCGGTGTGTGAAGAGGGGGTGGGTGAATCCGGCCCACCATGATACCGGGAAATTTTCCGACTGCCATGCGCTGCGCAAAAAACAACAGGCCCGCGGCAGGTTGCCCCGCCGCGAGCCTGTCTCCCCCTCGGTCCCGTTCGTCCCGGCCCCTTCGTATTTCCAGTCCTGGCCGTTCGGTGGGTTGCCGCCTGCGTTCGCCCGAATCGGCCCGGACTTCCTGCTTCTCTGCATCTATTACGTATCGAGTCGGGCCATGTGACGAAAATTGGGAAAGAATTCTTCAAGATTGTTGTTTCCGGGCGAGCCGGGAGCGTAAGCGACTGGAGTAAGTGCAAGCGACACTGCTGGTTACGCCTGCTCCGGTCGCTGACGCTCCCGGCTCGCCAACAGGTGTTCTCGGCTCGCCTGGAGCGCCAAAAGCGCACCGGCCGGCGACAGTTTGCCCTGTCGCCGGCCGGTGCGTCCATCAGTTTCAGTTAGTTACCAAACATAGACGCCGTAGGGGCAGTAGCTGATCGGATACCAGCACTGGTCGGGCACGCACCAGTAGTAGTAGACCGTGGTGCAAGGGCACCAGTAGCAGTAGCAGTTGTAATCGCCCCACCAGCAGCAGTAGGTCCAGTGGCAGTGATCGAAGCCCTGGTAGCAGTAGCCGAAGGACTTCTTCATGCCGAACTTCAGCTGATAGTTGTTCAGCTGAATCTTGGGCGACAGCTTCAGCAAGTTGTTCTGCGAACCCTGCTGGTTGACGTTCTGCAGTTTGTCGCCGAGGATCTTCTTGTCGATGTCGTTGAGCTTCGGCAAAACCTTGAGGTCCGGGTTCTTGAAGTCGATCTTCTTGAGGTCCAGCACCTGCTTGTTGCCATCGACGACCTTCTGGTCGTCCACCTTCTTGAAGTCGGGCTTCTGGTTGCCGTTGATGATCTTCTTGTCGTCGGGCTTCTGGACGTCCACCTTCTTGGCGTCGGTCTTGATGACCTGCGGCTTGAAGTCCTGGTTGACCACTCCGCCATTGCCGTTATTAGGGCCGACCTTCGGCAGAGCCTTGTCGCCAAAGCCGATGACCTTCTTGTCGGCCGCGAGCGCCGTGGCGCTCAGGAGCAGCATCGCTGCCAGACCGCAATGGAACCTATTCATGTGAAAACCCTTTCGCCTGTTGTCAGGATGATAGTCGGGAGGCGCTGCCGAGTTTTCCAGCTCGGCCCATCGCGTCCCTCTCTGCTATCATCAACGGCATCCGCGAAAGGATGTGACAGAAAAGACAAGCTAAAGCCGCGAGCGGCTGAAAGGTTGCATGGCGACCACTGACTTAGTCCTGGCCATGACCGGCGCCAGCGGCGCGCCTTATGGGGTGCGTTTGCTGGAAGTGTTGCTGCGCGCTGGCCGGACGGTCCACCTGACCATCAGCCCCTCCGGGGCGGAAGTGCTGCGGACGGAGTTGGGGCGAACGGTGGACCTGAATCGCTTTCGGCTCGACGACCTGCTGGGAGAAGCGACGCAAGCGCTGCCTGGCGAGGTGCGCTATCATCACCACGGCAACTTCATGGCGGGCATCGCCAGCGGTTCGTTTCTCACTGGCGGCATGGTGGTCTGCCCGTGCAGCATGGGCACGGTGGCGGCCATCGCGCACGGCCTGTCGCAGAACTTGATCCATCGTGCCGCCGACGTTCACCTGAAAGAGCGGCGCAAGCTGATCCTGGTGCCGCGCGAGACGCCGCTCAATGTGGTGCAGTTACGCAACCTGACCGTCTGCGTGGAAGCGGGGGCGGTCGTGTTGCCGGCGATGCCCGCGTTCTATCAACGTCCGCAAAGCTTGCAGGACTTGATCGATTTCATCGTCGGCCGGATTTGCGATCAACTGGGCGTCGAGCACGAGTTGCTGAAGCGGTGGGGGGGCTCGGCAACCGACGAGTAATCTCTTCCGATTGATCGTTTCGCGTGAGGCGGTCCCGCGCGAAACGATCAATCGGAATCGGAAAGCCATGGTTCGGCGCTACTTCACTCGTCCTTCTTCTGCACGATGTCCTTGCGGGTGCCTTCCACGGCAGCGCGCAGCGCCTTCGCTTCTTCTTCCTTCACGCCGTTCTTGTCCAGCGCCTTGAGCAGCACGTCCACGGTCGCGTCGAACTCGGCGTCGGTGACGGCCAGGTCCTTGTGCGACTCCCGCATGCTCTTGCCGGTGTACTTGATCGGCCCGCCGCTGGCCGCGCTGACGAAAGCCACCAGGCTCTTCTTGAAGGCGATAATCTGCTCGTCGGTGAATTTCAGTTTGCCGTCGCGGGTGAAGTTCACTTTCGGATCGTCGGCGGCCATCGCCACGAAGTCATCGACGACCTTCGTGACCGCTTCTAGCCCGCCGAGTCGGTCCCAGAGCTTGACCTCGGCCGGCTTGGTGGGGATCTTCTCCGCCGGCTTGCCAATGTCCGGCGGCCGTACTTCGGCCTTGCCTGGTTCGGCTTTGGCGCTCTCGCCCTTGAGTTCGGTTCGCACCCGGTCCATGACGTTGCGCAGCACCCAGGCCCGGCGGCGCATGTCGGGCTGGGCCTCGGCTTCCGCCATGCCGTCCTGGACGGACTTTTGCAGTTCGGGCCGGTGGGCCAGCATCGGCCGGGTGATTTGCAGCGCGCCGTGGAACATGTGATAGCAGGCGGCGGGATCGCCGTTGTTGTAGTGGTCCCGGCCCCGGTTGATGACGTCGCGCAGCACCGCGAACAGCTGCTGGTCGATCGCCTTGCCGTCGCCGGCGGGGGCGGGCGGTTCCTGTCCCGCGTGGACCGCAGCCGTCAGGACCAGGGCCAGCAGGCCGATGCCGCATTCCTTCCGCCACCGGGGATGTCGCAGGCTCATGATGCCACTCCCTCATCGAACTGGAGAAGATCGGTTCCCAGGGAATTCTAGTAGGTCAGGCTTTCCAGCCTGACAGGCTGCGGAGTGTCAGGCTTTCCAGCCTGACAGGCTGCGGAGTGTCAGGCTGGAAAGCCTGACCTACAGCCGCCAACCGCTACCACGACGAACCACCGGGATGATAGTGGAACTGGAGAGTCTGGGGAAAGCCTTTTTTCCTGACCTTGCTTCAAGGCGCTGAATACCCATAATGGGCAAGCCGCTGACCGTTCCACGCGAAGCCGTAAGCGACGAAGGGAAGGATCCCTTGGCCGACAAACCCAGCCAGCTCATTCTCGACGCCCTGAGCCGCGCGGCGGCTGAACCCGCCGGCGTGCCGCTCTTCGGTGGAAAAACCACCCCTGGCTTATTCCCAGCCACCGCGCCTTCCCGGCTGGCCGCACTGCATTGCAAGGAAGAAAACTACCTGCGCGTGCTGCGCACCGAGCAGCGCGGCAAGAGCGCCGTCGAACTCTGCACGATCACCGAGCGCGGCATGGCGCTGCTGCTGAATCAACTCAATCCCCGGCAGGTGCTGGAAAACCTGGTCCGCGCCCTGGACGAACGGCATACGCAATCGGCCGCGCTGGTTACTGCCGCGCAGCAGACGCAGGCCAGCATCGAAGCGATGCGGACCACCGTTGAAAAGGCGCTGCAAGCACTGGTCGAAGCCTCGCCGGTCAATGGCCAGTCGCCGCACGGCAACGGCGCGCCCCCCGCCTGGCAAGACGACGTGCTCGCCTTCCTGAATCAATGGCAGGCCCAGCATCCGATGGCCGACTGCGCGCTGCCGGAAGTCTATCAGCATGCCCAGCGTTCCGGCTCGTACCTGAGCATCGGCGAATTTCACGACGGCCTGCGCCAGCTGCACGAGCGGGCCGCGATCTATCTGCACCCCTGGACCGGGCCGCTTTACGACATACCGCAGCCTGCCCTGGCGCTGATGGCGGGGCACGAGCTGGCTTATTACGTCAGCATTCGGAAGTGAAAAGGAGTTCGACCATGCCAGTGTCCTTGGCTGAACGATCCCTGCCGGAGCGGGCGCTGGAGGTGCTGCGCCGCGCCGGCAACCCCTTCCGCAACTACTTCGCGCGCAACCCGGACGATGAGGTCTGCGCCCGCTACCACGTCCCGGAACTGTACGCTCTGGAGCGCGAGCAACTCCTCGGCGTGGTCGATCTCTACCGCTACGAGCCGGGCGCCCATTCCGAGGTGGTGCCGGTGCTGGGCAACAAAGGCGCGGGCAAGACCCACCTGCTGCATTCGATCAAGCACGGCGGTGAAGGCGCCTGGCAGATGCTGGTCACGCCCGGCGTCTACCAGAAGGACAACGAATTTCTCGAATACCTGCTCTTCCAGCTGATAGACACCCTGCTCGGCGGCGGCAAGCAGAAGGGCCGGCGGCCGCTGGAATTCGTCGGCCAGGAGCTGACGCGCCGGCTGTTGAGCAAGGCGATGGCCGGGCTGGCCCCGGAAGAGCGGCTCGACCTCTTCCC
>JAGVLI010000258.1 GCA_020054355.1 Planctomycetales bacterium
ATCGCTTCGCGGTCAACTGGCGTTATTGGTATATCGCGGTCATCGTCACCATCGTCAGCTTCTTTCACACGCTGCTGCGCCTGGTGCAACAGGTCTGGTACGGCGGGCGCATCGCCCGGACCGAAATCAAGGAAGCGCCGATCTTCATCATCGGCCACTGGCGCACCGGCACCACGCTGCTGCACGAATTGTTGATCCTCGATCCCCGGCACGGCTATCCGAACACTTACCAGTGCCTGGAGCCGAACCATTTCCTGCTGACCGAGAACTTCATCAAGCGCTGGCTCTATTTCCTGATGCCCTCGCGCCGGCCGATGGACAACATGCCCGCCGGCTGGGACCGCCCCCAGGAAGACGAGTTCGCCCTCTGCATGATGGGTCAGCGCTCCCCGTACTTGACCATCGCCTTCCCCAACCGCCCGCCGCAGGACCAGGAATTCCTCGATTTCGCCGGGGTCTCGCCGCGCGCGCTCGAATCCTGGAAGCGGGATTTCACCAGCTTGCTGAAGCGCCTGACCTTCCGCGATCCGCGCCGCCTGGTGCTCAAATCCCCACCGCACACCTGCCGGATCGCGGTCTTGCTCGAACTGTTTCCCGATGCCCGCTTCGTCCATATCGTCCGCGATCCCTTGGTGGTTTTCCCCTCCACGGTCAACCTCTGGAAGTCGCTCTACGAGACCCACGGCTTGCAGAAGCCGACCTTCGCGGGGCTGGAAGAACTGGTCTTCACCACTTTCCTGCGGGTTTACGAAGGCCTGGAAAAGGGCAGGCCGCTGGTCGAGCCGTCGCGCTTTTACGAACTGCGCTACGAAGACCTGGTGCGCGACCCGGTCAACCAGATGCGCGCGCTCTACGAGCATCTGGGCCTGGGCGGCTTCGACGACTTTCTGCCGCACCTGGAAACCTTCCTGGCTCGCCAGAAAGGCTACGAGACGAACCGCTACCAGATGACCGACGAACGTCGCGCGGAGATCAAGCAACGCTGGGGGCAGGTGATCGAGAAGTACGGCTACGATCGGACACCGACACCTGCCAGCAACTGACCGAGCGATTTTCGATTGCGTAGCCAGTCATTCGTGATGTACCTTCGTTTTCTTTCCACAACCAGTTCGATGACGCCGAATAAAGTGCGGCGAACGATGGAGAGAGTTTCATGCCAGCCACGCGCGGGGAGCAGTTTGCCGGACTGACGGTCGCCCTGGTCACGCCGTTCCGGAACGGCGACATCGACTTCGCGGCCATCGGCAAACTGGTCGATTGGCACGTCGAACAGGGCACCGATTGCCTGTCGCCGGTCGGCACCACCGGCGAAGCGCCGACCCTGGACCACGACGAGCACGAGCGCGTGATCGCCGCCGTCGTCGAACGCGCCGCCGGCCGGATCAAGGTGATGGCGGGCACCGGCTCCAACAGTACCCGCGAAGCCGTCCGGTTGACCCGCTTCGCCAAGAAGACCGGGGCCGACGGCGTGCTGCTGGTCGGGCCGTATTACAACAAGCCGACCCAGGAAGGCTACTACCGCCACTTCGCCGCCGTCGCCGAAGCGGTGGACATTCCCATCGTCCTCTACAACATTCCCGCGCGCACGGGGTCGAATATCACTCCGGAAACGATTGCCCGCATCGCGCAGTTGCCCACGGTCGTCGGCATCAAGGAAGCAACCGGCCTGCTCGATCAGGCCTCGCAGATCGCGGCCCTCTGCGATCTGACCATCCTCTCCGGCGACGACAGCCTGACGCTGCCGTTGATGAGCGTCGGCGGCCGGGGCGTCGTCTCGGTGGTGGGCAACGTGGTGCCCCGCGACATCAAGGCGCTGGTGACGGCCTTCGACGCCGGCAAGTGCGACGAGGCGCTGCGCTGGCACCGCAAGCTCTTCCCGTTCTGCCGGGACATGCTCGGCGTGGCCACCAATCCGATCCCCGTCAAGACCGCGATGAAGCTGCTCGGCCGGGACACCGGCGAGCTGCGCTTGCCGATGTGCGCGCTCGACGCCGCCAGCGAGGAACGCATCCGCCAGACGCTCGTCCAGTACGGTTTGCTGCGCTGACGTCGGCCGGAGTTGGCTCCTCCGCGACTCGGTTCGCGGGCACGGAAGAATCCACGGAATTTTATTTGACGCTGCGTTCCGAAGCGGTATGTTAGCCCATCAATCGCAGCGGACGAGTTGATTGCATCAATTGAACCGACAGCCGAGCCGCTGGCCCGCACGACACTTCGGCCAGCCAGCGAAAGCAGGCGTCTCGGTCCCAATCCGGGAGCCAAGGTTGTCTCTCGGCAGCGTCGGGATTGCTGGCACGCTTCGGGAATTGCCGCGGGTTGCGTGCCGTCGAACGATCCGGGAATAAGCATCATAATATAAGCAATTATCGATGTTGTTCCACTTCGGGAGGGTTCCGATTTGAGCGCCAAAGTTGCCGCCGCCTCGAAGTCCCAGCGTGCCAAGGGATCGGCCAAGGGCAAACCGATCCTGAAAATTTCCGACAAGACCATCGACGACCTGAAGGATGTATTCGGCCTCCTGGCGGATCGGTCCCGGCTCAAGATCCTGCTGGCCCTGTTGCAGGAAGGCGAGATGCACGTCACCGCCCTGTGCGACCTGCTCGGCTATTCGCAGCCGGCCGTGAGCCACCATCTGACCCTGATGAAGAAGGAACTGGTCGCCTATCGCCGCGACGGCAAGCACAACTACTACCACATCGACGCGGAAAAGCTCTGCCATACCCTGGAGCAGTTCTTCTCGGCTTCCGGCAACGGCCAGCAGTTGCAGATGCCGGGCTTCTGCCTGGCCTACAAATCCAATGGCAGCCACGGCAAGAAACGCTGAAGGCGGAGACGCCCCAGCACCTGACTTCCACCCGCGACGCCCTGCCGTCGTGCTGGTCGCCGCATTACTGCTCTTTTTCAGTTCCGGCTGCTCCGCGCGCACGGAGCCGCGTATCCGGCTCGTGGTGATTTCGCCGCATCGGGACGAAATCCGCGAGGAAGTCGCCTTCGGTTTTCAGGACTGGTTCGCGCAGCGCACCGAGGAACGTCTGCGCAAGGCGATTGCAGCGCTGCGCGATGCCCCCGGCCACCCCGACAGCGCGGCAGCGGTCTCGCTGTCGCTCGCGGACTGGTCCCCTGCCGACCTGGCCGTCCACGCTATCCCAGAGTGTCATCAGCGGTGGCGGCAGCAGCCCGACGCAACGACAGCCGCCGCCTTGCTGGGCGCGCTGGAAAAATGGCAGCGAGCAACACAAGCGCCGCAAGTCGAAATCGCCTGGCAAGACATCGGCGGCGGCACTTCGCAAATCGCTCGCTACGTCCGCTCCAGCTTCGAGGCGCAACCCGACGGCATCGGCATCGACCTGATCTTCGGCGGCGGCACCGACATCTACTTGCGCTTCGCCGCCCAGGGCGTGCTGCAACCCGTCGATTTGTCCCACCTGACGCGCGGCCGGATTCCGCCGACGCTGCACGGCGTCCCGCTCTACGACGAGAAAGGCCGGTGGTACGGGCCGGTGATTTCCAGTTTCGGCATCCTGAGCAACCGCGAAGTGCTGCGACGACTGGGCATCGACGAGCCGCCGCGCACCTGGAGCGACCTCGGCCGCCCGGAGTTGGCGGGCTGGATTGGGGCCGGCGACCCCCGGCTGACCGGCAGCGTCCACATGGTCTACGAGATCATCCTGCAAGGCGATGGCTGGGACGAGGGCTTTCGCAAGCTGCTGCGTCTGGGCGCGAACGCCCACAGCTTCATTCGCGACAGCGGCACGCTCACGCGGATGGTGGTTATCGGGGAGACCGCCGCCGCCGGCAACATCGACGTCAACGCGCTCAGTGCCGTCGGCCGCAATCCCGACATGATGCTCTTCACGCTGCCCGCGGTCGAACAGCGACAGACGCCTGACGGCAAGCTCGTCCGCAGCGGCGGCACGGTCATCAACGCCGACGCGATTGCCATGCTGAAGGGCGCGCCCCGGCCGGAGTTGGCCCGCGCTTTCATGGAATACACCCTGAGCGATGCCGGCCAAAAACTCTTCCTGCTGCAACCGGGAGTTCCCGGCGGCCCGCGACGTTATCCGCTCTGCCGGCTGAGTGTCGTCGAGTCGCTGTATCGGCAATATCCGCCGGCACAGCGCTCCGTCGGCGCGGCCAATCCCTTTCAGCACACGGACGCCCTGCAATACAACAGCCAGGTCGGCCAGCAGCGTTGGGATGCCCTCAACGACCTCTTCGGCGCGTTTATCGTCGATGCCCATGCCGAGCTGTCGGGTGCCTGGCAAGCGCTGCTGCGCAGCGGTCTGCCGGCGAACGATCGCGACCGACTGACGGCGGAGCTATTTGAGCCGCCCTGTACCGAAGCCGAACTGTCGGCCCACGCACGGCGGATCGCCCAGGACAGCCCGCGTGCCCGCGCTGCCCAGGTGAACGAGTGGAGCGAGCAGGCCCGCCAGCGCTACCGTCGCATTCTGGCCGAATGCCAGCGCCGCTAGTGCGCTCTTGTCCGTGGGTCACGATTCCAATCGTGACAGGTGGTGCAGATTGTCACGATTGGAATCGTGACCCACGAGGGAGCACCAGCGACCAGCGGTGACAGCAAAGGAACGTCCCGCATCATGAGCACCGCCGTCCGCGTACAGCGATTGACGAAACGCTTCGGCGCGGCCACCGCCGTGGATGGCGTCGACCTCGTGATTCAAGGCGGCGAACTGTTCTTCCTGCTCGGCCCCTCGGGCTGTGGCAAGACCACGCTGCTCCGCATGCTGGCCGGCTTCATCGCGCCCGATGCCGGCGACATCTATTTCGGCGAGCAATCGATGACCGATGTGCCGCCCCGCCTGCGCGACGCAGGCATGGTGTTTCAGACCTATGCGCTCTGGCCGCACATGTCCGTGGCGGAAAACGTGGCTTACGGTCTGAAAGTGCGCGGCCTGGCACGCCAGGAGATTGCCCTGAAGGTCGAACGGGTCCTGAAGCTGGTGCGCCTGGAAGGTCTGGCCGAACGCCGGCCGAACCAGCTGAGCGGCGGTCAGCAGCAGCGCGTCGCCCTGGCCCGCGCCCTGGTGATCGAAC
>JAGVLI010000527.1 GCA_020054355.1 Planctomycetales bacterium
CAATGGCTTCCGCAAGGTGATGCTCAGGGTCAGCCCCGCCGCCTGCAGCTGGGCACGCAACTCGCCGGCCTTGCGGCGGTTCTCGCGCAGCCTTTTCAGCTCGTCATCGTCTGGGGCCGGCGTGCTTTGAAGCCGTTTTTCCAGTTCACCGAGTTCCCTGGCGCCGACCGTCAAGGCGTTCAGCACCTCTTCCAGCCGGGCTAGCTTCTCGCCCACGGTCAGCAGCTTGCGGAGGTCTTCGATCCGGTCCCGCCCGGCCTGGTGTTTTTCCTCGGCCTGGCGAGCCGCTTGCACCTCGCGTTGCTTTTCCGCGTGTTCCTGGGCCAGCCGGTCGCGGGCGGTCTGGGCGGCTTCGACGGCACTTCGCGCTGCCGAGTGCTTCGCTTCTTGTTCGACGCCGCGCTGCCTGGCCTCCTGAAATTGGCGCAGTGCCTGCTCGGCTTGCTGTACGCGCTGGCCGGCCGACTGGTGAGCCTGAGTGGCCTCGCGAAACAGCCGTACACGCTCCCGGCACTGCTCGCGCTCCTCGTCGAGCCGCTTCAATTCCGCTTCCGCGTCCTGCACCGCCCTGAAGCGGCGCGGCCGTTCATCCTCGTTCTCGGCCAGCTGGCGGATGGCGTCTTCCCAGCGGCGCAGCTTGTCCTTTTCGTCGTCGCGCAGCTTGCAGCGCTCCTGGAAGCGCTGCTCCCAGACGCTGACGGCGGAGTCCTTCTTGTACTTGCCCTGCTCCTGCGTGAAGAAGTTGCGGTAGCGTTTCTCCAGTTCCTGGCGAAAGCTCAGGTCGCGGCCGGTGATGAGCACGCCGAGCACATCGACCAGCCGTTTTTGCAGCGAGGTATCGATGCTGCCCGCCGTCGGCAGTCCGACTTCGCCCTGCGTCAGCCAGAGCAACTGGTTCAGCCCACCAGTCGATTTCTCGCTGCCGAGCAACTCGCGCGTCCGGCGGGCGGCCTCCTTCGGCGCCTCCTCGATGATGTTCCACGACCCCGCCAGGTTCTTTTCGAGCCTGGCGGTGCCTTCCTTCTTCGTGGAAAAGACCTTGGTGATGCGGTAATCGCTGCCGCCGACGCGGAACTCGACCACCACCTTGGGCGTGCCGCCGGACCACGGCAAGCTGCTGGCGATCTCTTCGCGCGTGCTGTTATGGTCCGCGTCGAATAAGCAGCAGCGCAGCGCCTTGACGAGACTGGATTTCCCGGTGCGGTTCGGGCCGTGCAGCACTACCACGCCCAGCGGCAAGTCGTTCAGCGACAGCGACCGGATGCAGCGCCAGTTTTCCACCCACAGGCCGCGAAGGATCATCCCTGCACCTCCCGCGCCAGCTGGTGCAGCAGCAAGACGGCACGTTCGGCTAGCTTCCGTGCCGCCTCATCGGTCGCGCCCGATTCCGCCTGCAACCGGGCCAGCACCCGGCCCAGCACCCCTTGCCCCGCCAGGCTTTTCACCTCGTCCTCGGACGGGCGGATATGCAAGCCGGCATCGTCCAGTTCGCCAACGAAATAGCGGTTCTGCAGGATTTCGCGCAGCTCTGTCAGACGCAACATGGTGGCGGCATCGAGGAAGCCCGTCAGCCGCAGCCGCAGCAAGGACAGTTCCCGCTTGTCGCGGTTGGCCACGTCCTGGATGACCCGCACCAGGTCTTCTTCACTGGAAAGATCGCGCTGCTCTTCCTTCCAAACATGCCGGCCCACATCGAGCGGCGTGATCTCCGGCGCATCGCCCGCCGAGCGAATCCGCACCCGCAGCACCTCGCCCTTGCCGGAATCGAGGAATTCCTCGCGGTTCGCGCCGCCGGCCGGTACCCAGCCGGTCTGCACGTCGTTGCCGCCCTGGAAGCGCATCGGTTCGTGGACGCCCGGATAAGCCGTGCGCTCCACGTTGTCCGGATCGGGAAAGTAGCGCCGGCCGTGCCAGTGCCCCAGCGCGAGGTAGTCGAGTTGTTTGTCCGTTACCGCATGCCGGGCGATGAGGTGATCGTCCGCAGGCAAGTCTTCGCGGATGCGCAGGCTGCCATGCGCCACACCGATGCGCATCTCGTCCGAGCCGCGCTCCGCCGCGATCCAGGCCGTGGGATCGTTCATCGAAGTCTTGCGCAGCACTGGGCACGGAAACAACCGCACCCCCGGCATGACCTCCACCGGCTTCGCTTCGCGCAGCAGCTGCAAGCGCTTGCCGGGCTGCGTCCAGGGCGGCCGGTCCCAGACCCCGCCGCTCATCAGCGGATCGTGATTGCCCGGCAGCACGAAGACCGGCACCGACGAAGCCTCGTCGAGAATCTTGTACGTCCGCTGGGCAATGAGGAATTCCTGCGTCAGATCGTCGAACAGGTCGCCCGCGACCAGGACGAAATCGACCGCCTGTTCGCGCACCGCCTTGAGGACGTTTTCCAGCGCATCGAAGCGGGCTTCGCGCAGCTTGTTGGCGGTGAGGGGATCGAAGCGGGTGATCCGCATGCCCAGGTGCAGGTCGGCGCAGTGGAGAAAGGAAATCATGCGAGGCTTCCGACCCGGAGGTCTTACTCCAAGGAGACGCGCTGGGAATGAGAGCCATTATGGACTACTGACCGGGTGTGCGCCAATTCGAGTAGCGGGCGGGTGCGCGCGTTTCCCGGAGCGGGTGCCGCCTATCGACTGGCTGCTTGCGAGCTTCCCCGTGGCAGCCCGCACAGCGGCGCGCTACAATTCCACCAGGCGCGGACAGACGAGGGCGGTCTGCGAATCCACGGCATGCGGATTACCCCGAGAACCGAAAGCGGCTGCCGGCGATGCGCATCGAATCAATCGAGGTCCAGAACTTCAAATCCCTGGTGGATTTCCACCTCGAACTGCCCAAGTTTACCTGCCTGATCGGGCTGAATGGTTCGGGTAAATCCACCGTCCTGCAATTCATCGACTTCCTGGCGCAGCAAATGCGCGGCCACATCGACGAGTGGCTGGAAGCTCGGGGTTGGAAAGCCGGCGAACTCAAGTCGCAACTGACGACGCGCAAGAACATCGAATTCGACATCACCATTGCGACGAAGAACCCCGACCAGCCGGGACGTTGGCGTGCGATTTTCAACCCGCAGCTGCTGCGCTGCACCAGCGAACGGATCGAGATCGGCGGCGCGCGACTGGAAGTCGCCGACGGCAAGCTCTCGCTCGAGCGCCACGGCGAGTCGATGAGATTCGATGATGGAACGGCGAAGGAGAATATCCCGTTCAATTATCACGGCTCCATCCTTTCGCAACTTCGCGAGCAGCACGTCGGCAAGGAATTGCAGGAGTTTCGGCAATTTGTGGCGAACATCCATTCCCTGGACATGCTCTCGCCGCATTTCCTTCGGCAACGGACGCGGGAATCCGCGGGGTCGCTCGGCTTGGGCGGGCAAAAGCTGTCGGCCTTTCTGCACGAACTCGGAAATGTGAAATTGCGACAGCTGCTGAAGCGCCTGAAGACGGCTTACCCACAACTGGAAGGGTTGCAGGCCGAAGCCCTCCGATCTGGTTGGAAACAGCTGGTCATCGCCGAGAAGTATCCTGGCGCGGGTTCTGGTATTTTCCCCAGGATGAAGACGGAAGCACGGCACATCAACGACGGCATGCTGCGCTTGATCGCCATTCTGGCCGAGCTGCAATCCGAGCACCCCTTCCTGCTCTTCGATGAAATCGAAAACGGCATCAATCCCGAACTGGTCGAGTTTGTCCTCGATGCCCTGACTTCGGCGAAACAGCAAGTCGTGGTGGCCACGCACAGCCCCATGATTCTCAATTACCTGGACGACCGCACGGCCGAGCAGGGCGTCATCTACCTTTACAAGACCCCAGGCGGCCGCACGCAGTCGATACGCTTCTTTGCCATCCCTTCCCTGAAGGAAAAACTGTCGGTGATGGGTCCCGGCGAGGCTTTCGCGGACACGAACCTGACGGAACTCGCCGACGAAATCGCCCAGGCGACGCAGGCTGGAGCGTAGGATGTACTTCCTGTTCAGCGGCGAAGGGATCACCGATCTCGGCGTCGGCAAATCGGCTGCGGCCGTGTCTACGGGCGATGAGTTTGTCGTCGGCCCGCTGACCATCTTGGCGGATCAGATCGTCGAAAGCGGGCAAGGATTCTCAATCCTGGAAGCGGATTGTTGCGGTTACGTCTCGGAAGCGCAGCTGTGCGAGCGGGCGGTCGAGTTGAAGGCGGCCAAAAAGGGACTGGCGCTGCCGGGCAAGAAGCGAGCCAAGGAGACCCGGTACTTCTTCAACAACGCCCGCGCATTCGCCCGGATTGCTGCCGCGGTCGAGACAGAACGGAAGGATTCGGTGGTTGCCATCCTCTTTCGCGACTCCGACGGTACCGCATCCGCCGGCCGTGGCGAATGGTCCGACAAGCGCCAATCCATGCTCGACGGCTTTGAGCAGGAAGGCTTTCTCCGAGGCGTGCCGATGATGCCGAAACCCAAATCCGAAGCGTGGCTGATTTGCGCGCTCAAGAAGAAGCCCTGCCAGGGCTGCGACAAATTGGAAGAGCGTTCCGGCAACGATCGCTCGCCCCGATCGTTGAAGGGCGAACTGGCAAGGCTGGTTGGGGAGCCGATCGCGCCGGAATTGCTCTGCGATCGGGTGCGTCGGCGGGTCGTGGACTTCGACAAAATCAGGATGCCGAGCTTCGTGGCCTTCCGCCAACGATTGGACGAGGTCGTTTGAGCGCGACTGCCTTCCTGGACTTGAAGATGACGCGCGGTACTTGCGCCAGAAGCACCCACCGAACGCAACCGGGAGAACGCCCATGCCCTCGACGACACCGACTGCATCAATTGCCGACATGCTGAACCACTGCCGGCACCGCCGTGTCTATGTCAGAGGATGCTGGCTGCTGGACCTCCTCCGATAAGAGGCGTGACGACTATTTCCCGTGGATACACCACCATGAAGGACCGCCTGACGACTATCAGCAAATACCTGGCGCGGCACCTGCGCCACGCCCCCGAAGACCTCGGCCTCGCCCTCGAACCGGGCGGTTGGGTGCCGGTGACCGACCTGCTTGAAGCCTCGGCGCGGGCCGGATTTCCCATCGCGCGCCCCGAGTTGGTCCGGTGCGTCGAAAGCAACGACAAACAGCGGTTCTCGTTCGATGAAACCGGCGAGCGTATCCGGGCGAATCAGGGGCACAGCGTCGAAGTGGACCTCCAGCTGGAAGAGGGCAGACCGCCGGAAGTACTGTATCATGGGACTGTCGCTCGCTTCCTGGCGGGAATCTGGGCCGAGGGGCTGGACAAGGGAAGTCGGCACCACGTTCACCTGTCGCTCGACGTGGCGACGGCGCGCAAGGTCGGCGCCCGCCGGGGAAAGCCGATCATCCTCCAGGTGGATGCGGGGCGAATGCACCGCGACGGCCACAAATTCTACCGGTCGGCCAACGGTGTCTGGCTGACGGATTCGGTCCCTGCCGAATACCTGGTGCAAACGTGAGCTGCCAGTCCGCATTCAGGTTTCCTCGAGACGACCATGACGGAAGCGGAATGGCTGACTTGCGTCGACCCGCAACCGATGCTGGCTTTCCTGCATGGCAAGTTCAGTGATCGAAAACTACGACTGTTCGCGGTGGCGTGCTGTCGGCGGATTTGGCATCTGTTGACGGACGAGCGCATGACACGGGCCGTGGAGTCAGCAGAGCGGTACGCCGACAGGGAGTTGACTCAGCAGGATTTGACAGCCGCTTTTGATGATGCTGAATTAGCCTGTATCGAAGCCTATCACGCTGTCCATGACCCTGACGGGCCTGAAACGGTGGCGTGGAACATTCCCGCTTCGTTCCTGAGCAGCGCAATGGATGCTTGCGCCGCTGCCTGCGCTGCATCCCATGCTTCAAATCCGCATGATCCCATTGCGCCCCTTGATGCGGCAAGATACGCCAGGGACGCTCTGGCTCGTCCTGAAGACCCCAGGCGTCGAACATTGGTGAACCTTGAACAGAAACGTCAGGCCGACCTTCTCCGCTGCATTTACGGAAACCCGTTTAGCCCCATAGCGATGGATGGTCCCTGGCTGAGCAGCAATGTGAGCGCTCTTGCACAGGGCATCTACGCCGACCTCGCCTTTGACCGCCTGCCGATTCTTGCCGATGCCCTCGAAGACGCCGGTTGCACGAACCTCGATCTTCTCAATCACTGCCGCCAGGCGGGAGAACATGTTCGCGGCTGCTGGGCGGTGGATTTACTGCTCGGGAAGAAGTGAACCATGGCGCGCAAAGTCCTTTGCCTGCCGTCAATGAAAGGAAAGAGCGAAGCCGGGCGGCCAGTCTTTAGCGCGAAGCGGCTGCATCACACAGCCCAGGGTCGCCGGAGTACGGGCAACCCTGGGCTGCGATCCTGTCATCGGACACGACGTTTTTGTTGCGGTGCTGGCAGCGCGGCCAATCGGTCGCCGAAATCGCCGTGGGCATCGGCGTTGGAATGCTTGGCCAAACGCCCGACCGCGGCCGAGCCGCGTGTCCGATGACATTCGCTGACGCCATCGGCGTAAAGGCTATTTTGCTGTAACGCCGCGCCGATAAAGGTTAAGATTCGATTAGAATGGCGGTGTTCGCGCCGGAACCAGGGATGGTTCGTCGCGCCGCTGCTTTTCGGACCACGCAGGCAGGTTTCCATCCCAACCAGTCGCTTCCAGCCCTGCCGGCGGTTTCAGGCCGCCGGCTTGCCAGGAGATCGTCAATGAAGAAGTCGTGGTTACTGGCTTTCCTCGCCGTGTTCTTCGCGGCCGCCTTTTCGCAGGCGTATGTCGAGATTCCCTACACGCTGGGCCGAGTGGTCAACGAATCCAGCAATATCGTGCTGATGAAGGTCGAGAAGGTCAACAAGGAACGGCGGTTGATCTATTACACCAAGATCGCCGACCTCAAGGGCAAGCACGCCGGCGAGGCCATCAAGCACAACATCACCGACGGTTTCAACCCGCGCGAACCCAAGTTCATCATGGACTGGGCCGAGCCGGGCAAGACCGCCATTTTCTTCTACCAGGGCGGGGCCAGCGAGACCTGCATCGGCGACTACTGGTACCAGGCGTACAACAACGGCGAATGGTGGGGCATGTCGCACGCCGAGTCGTTCATGGCCTGGTCGTTCGCCGGCAAGATCGACAAGCTGAAGACCGTCGTCACCGACATGCTCGCGGGCAAGGAAGTGGTGGTGCCCTGCGCCCAGTCCGACCCGACCAAGGTGGACGCCATCAAGAAGCTGTTGCACGACAAGAAGGCCCCGCTCTGGCGGATGAAGGCCAGCCTGAAGATCACCGACTACGAACTCTGCATCCGCGAGAAGAACAAGTACGTCGTCGGCTTGGGCGCGCTGGGGCCGGAGGCGGTGCCCGCCTTCATGGAAGACCTGAAGAAAGACGACGTCGGCGTGCGGCTGAAAGCGGCGGTGGAACTGGGACAGATCGGCGAGGACGCCAAGACCGCCCTGCCAGCCCTGGAAGAATCCCTGAAGGACAAGGATGCCGAGGTGCGCATGCGCGCCGCCGAGGCGCTGGTCCGCATCGACCCCAAGAACACCACGGGCATTCCGGTCCTCATCGAGGCGATGAAGGACGACAAGCTGCGCATCGCGACCATCGATATCCTCGGCGGGCTGGGCGAACCGGCCAAGCCGGCGGTGCCGACGCTGGTGGCCACGTTGCAAGACAAACGGCCGCCGCTGCAAATCCGCGCTGCCGCCGCCCTGCTGCAAATCGAAAAGAACCAGGACGACGCCATCAAGGCGCTGATCGGCCTGGTGGACGGCACGCCCGGCGCGAAAGCCGGCTGGACCGTGCTGGAGCCGACCGAGCTGAAGTCCACCGGCAACGCGACCCTCACGAAGCAGGAAGACCAATCGGTGCTGGCGAGCGGCGACAACCCCGCCAAGGACACCTACACGATGGTGCTGAAGACGGATCGCAAGGCCATCACTGCCGTGAAGCTGGAAGCGATGGCCGACGGCAAGCTGCCGGCCAACGGGCCGGGCCGCGCGGGCAACGGCAACTTCGTGCTGACGCGCTTCTCGCTCGCCAAGCAAACCGACGCCGCCGACGCCAAGCCGGTCAAGTGGGCCGCCGCCTCGGCGAACTTCAGCCAGCAGGGCTTCGACGTGGGTAACGTCGCCGCCGACAACGGCACCGGCTGGGCGGTGCATCCGGAGTTCGGCAAGACGCACACCGCGATCTTCACGCCGGAAACCCCCATCACTGGCAATGACCAGGGCATCGTGCTGACCGTCCGCATCGAGTGCGAGTCGCCGCACGCCCAGCATCAGATTGGCCGCTTTCGCATATCGGTGACGGATGCCGAGGACCCGCTGCTCAATCCGCGCGTCCGCGCGGCCGAGATGCTCGGCGGCGTGGGCGGGCCGGCCAAGAGCGCCATTCCGAACCTGCTGGCCGTGCTGAC
>JAGVLI010000161.1 GCA_020054355.1 Planctomycetales bacterium
AGCGCTTCCGTCGCGAAGCTCAGGCTCCAGATCGGCAGCAGGAAGCCGACGAAGATCGAATAGACCACCCAGCGCGAGAAGACCGCGAAGGCGGACTCGTCCATCGTCCGCTGAGCGCCCAGCAGCGCGGCCTCGGTGATGCCAGCGCCCATCGGGGCCGCCGTGCCGACCACGATCGTCGCCACCTGCGCCTGGTCCACCGCTTGCTGGAAATTGGGAGCGCCCTTGGCCACGCGCCAGCGGTGCATGGTCCAGCGCTCGCCCGCCGTGTTCAGCGCCACCAGGGTCGCCGAGAAGATCAGCAACGCCAGGGCAATCAGCACCATCTGCCGGGCGCGAGCCTGCCGCTGCACGCTCAGCCAGACCAGGTAGAGCCAGGCGCGGAGTGGAGAGTGGAGCGCCGAGCGTGGAGCGTGGAGCGCGGCGGAAAAGCTCGCCTCATCCGCCCCCAAGTTCGCGCTCCGCGCTCCACCCTCCGCGCTCCGCGCTTCACTTTCCACGCTCATGCCCGCCTCCTAGCAAGTAGCCCAGCACGGCATGGGCTGAATCGTCGAGGGTTTCCAGGTGCTCGACCTGGAAATTCTCTTCGAGCACCAGGCGGGTGAACTCGGCGAAGAAGCGCTTGGGATTGCGGGCGCGCACCACCAGGCGTTCGCCTTCGGACAGCTCCACGCCGATCACGTCCGGCAGTCGCAGCAGCACCCCGGCCAGCTCGCGCGGCTGATCGCTGACGATCAGGATCGACAGCGGATGATCGTCGAGCAGTTCGCGGATCTGCGCCACGCTGCCGACCGCCGCGATTCGGCCGCGCGCCATGATGGCCACGTGATCGGTCAGTTTTTCCAGCTCTTCCAGCTCGTGGCTGGAAACCAGCAAGCACTTGCCCCGTTCGACCAGGCTGCGGAACAGGGCGACGAACTCCTGGCGGCCAATGGGGTCGATGCCGCTGAGCGGTTCGTCGAGGATCAGCAGTTCCGGATCGTGCAGCAGCGCCTGGGCCAGCTTGATGCGCTGCCGCATTCCCTTGGAATACCCGCGCAAGCGGCGTTCCGCGCGGCCGGCCATGCCGACCTGTTCGAGCGCTTCTCCCGTGCGCTGGCGGGCGTCCGCCCGCGTGTAACCACACAACCGGGCCATCGCTTCCACGAATTGCCTGCCGGACATTTCTTCGTAGAAGCTGTCCACGTCCGGACAGTAGCCGACGTGCCGCTTGGCCTCAGCGCTCCAGGCGTCGAGGCCGCGAATGCGCACCGTGCCCAGGGTCGGCCGCAGTTGCCCGGTGGCCAGGCGCATCAAGGTCGATTTGCCGGCGCCGTTGGAACCGACCAGCCCGGTCATGACGCCGGGACGCAATTCCAGCGTGACCTGGTTGACGCCGATCACCGGCCCGTACCACTTCGAGACGCGCTCGAAGACCAGAGGCGGCTCTTGGTGCGCGGAGCGCGGAGCGCGGAGCGCGGAGCGCTCTTCGGTCGGCGCAATCCGCGCTTCACGCTCCGCGCTCTGCGCTCTGCGCTCTGCGCTTAGCGCACCACTTCCACCGCGCGGATCCGCAGGCTCAAGTAACTCAGGCATAGCGCACTCATTGCTCCGAGGACCAGGGCGGCTTGATACCAGGCCGGTTGCGCGGACGGGCGGATGTTCGCCATGTCCACACCCAGCAGATAATTGCCGACCAGCCAGGTGTCGTTCCAGAGATCGATCAGCCGCCAGGCCGGATCGTAACGCAGGCCATCCACCAGCGAGTTGGCCAGCAGGCGCAGAAACAAGAACAGGGTCGTCCAGGCCATGATGAGCGGCACCGTGCGCCGCAGCCAGCTGGCCGTCGCCGTCAGCATCAGGCTGAAGAACACCGTCAGCACCAGGCCGTAGCCGAGGATGCCGCCCAGCAGCCTCAGTTCGCTGGCCCAGTCGCCCCAGGCATAGAGCATGCGGTACTGAATGAACAGCACCAGGGCGGGCACGGTGGTCATCAGGTTGACGAAGACGGCGGCCGCCAGACACTTGCCCAACACGTAGTGCCAGGGCGAGATCGGTTTCGCCAGGTAAAAGGGCAAGCTGCCGTGATGGAAGTCGTTGCCCACGAGGATGGTGCCGGCCATCGCCAGCAGGATCATGACCATCCAGCCCTGATACCAGAAGAAGTTGCGGTACGTTTCGGGAGAACCGTCCATCTTCATGGATTTTTCGAGCAGGACGATGACGTCCTCCGTCTTGTAGGCCTCCTTCACGCCGGGAAACCGCAGTTCTTGCTCCGCCGTCATGCTGCGCGCCCAGGCCAGCAGATACTGGCCGAAGAAGAAGACCAGGAAGGTCAGCAACGCGAAACCGTACATGCCCCAGAACAGCTTGCGGCGCACCACCATCGACAGGGCGGTGCGGGCGATGGGCCAGATGCTCCAGGCCGAGTCGTTGAACTCGCCGCGCCAGGGCCGGTAGTGCAGAAGCGGGACGCTCATCGAGATTAATTCCGTTCGTTCAACCGCGGCGCCGCTTGCGGCTTCGCAGTGCCAGCGCTCGCCTCCGGCTCGCGGCTAACCTGACTGGCGGCCACGACCCGCAAGAACAGCTCTTCCAGGTTCTCGTCGTCGCGCTGCAGGCCGCGCAGCGTCACCTGATGGTTGTCGGCCAGGGCGAAGAACGCCCGCGTGATCCAGCCCGAGGGCGCCTCGACGCGCAGCTCACCCCGGTTATTGTCGTGGATGATCCGGACCCCTTCAAGGCGCAACTCCTCCAGGAAGGCGGTCGGGTCGCCCTGGATTTGCAATTTATAACGGTCCTGACGAAGAGTGCGCAGCTCGCGGACGCTGCCGTGCTTGAGGATTTCGCCGTGATGCAAGATGACCACCGAATCGCAGACCATTTCCACGTCGCCGAGTAAATGCGTCGAAAGGATCAGTGACTTGCCGTGGTCCTTGCCCAGCGACAGCAGCAGCTTGAGCAGCGCGTCGCGGCCGGC
>JAGVLI010001030.1 GCA_020054355.1 Planctomycetales bacterium
CAGACGGTCGGCATGCATCGCTTCACCTGGCCGCGCCAGGAGCTGATCTGGCGGGCGGCCCGACGGGTCAGTGCCCGCATCCTGCAACGCTGGCTGTCCAAGGACCCGCCGCAGGCGGTCAAGGAAGGCGTCAAGAACTGGCTCACCAAGGAGCTGACCCGCCACGAGATGGAAGCCGAGCACCTCATCGGCCAGTTGCAGGACTCCTGCGAGAAGGAGCTGGGCCAAAGCCCCGATTCGCTGTTCGACGAGCTGGTGGAGCCGTTCGTCCCCCAGGGCAAGCGCGGTCCCGACCCGGACCTCGACGCGGTGGTGGCCACGCTGCAGCGCATGGAAGAGCTGGTGGGCAGCACCGAGCCGGAACCCGCCGGCAAACGCACGCCCATCCTGCTCGGGGACGCGATGGAACAGGCCGCGGACGCCGTGGCCAAGAAATGGAGCGCCCGCGTCAGCCAGCTGGTGTTCCGCTTCGTCGAGGACGTGCATTATCGGGTGCGCGGCGCGGAGGAAGCGATCCGCATGCTCACCGGCCTGATCGAGGACACGCTGGAGACCTACGAACCGCTGCTGCAAGAACGGGAAGAGAATGCCGTCGAAGCCCGCCAGCGCATCCAGCAGATGATTGCCTCGCTCGAAGCCAACCCCGGCGGCGGCCGGCGCAACGCGCCGTTCGTCGCCGAACTGGTCGATTCGTTACGGCTTTATCCCCGCTGCCGGTATCAGAGCCTGCTGCTGCGCCGCGTCATCAACGTTTACGTCACGCTGCGCGGCAAGCTGTCCGATCAGGTCCGCGAACTGACGCTCATCCGGCAGCGCCTGGGCGATCTGGCGAAAGCCTTCGAGTTTGGCGGCGACGGCGGAGCGTCGACGGAAGCCGCCCAGGCCACCAACCTGCTCCCGGCCGGCTGCGAGAGCATGGACGACGCCGTCAACTGGCTGCTGCGCGACATCAAGCCGGACGCGATCCACGCCCTGGATCAGGCGGTCCAGGCCACGATCAACCAGCAACTCACTTCCCTGGTGCAAGTGTGCATGACGTCGGCCGCCTCGGTGAAATCCCTGGAAGAGGCCCTGCATCGGCATGCCGAGGAATTCACCGCGAATCGGCTGACCGCGATCAATGTCGTCGAGATGTTTCTGGCGCACTACGAGGACAACGAGGACGGGGCGACGACGGCGATCGTCAATGCCTATCAGGACGCCGTCCCGGAGCTGGCCCGCAAGCTGTCCTGTACCGAGCCGGAGCTGCGGGTGGTGGCCTTGCCGGCCAGCGACCAGGTCGCCGATTTTCGCGAGCTGGTGCGCAAGGCGCTGCCGAACATGCAGCTGCTCTTCACCGACAGCCCCGACGACGTGGTGATCTGCCGCGAGCAGCCGGAAGTGCCCCTGGACGCGCTGCCGTTGCTCGGCCCGGTGGGCAAGAACGCCTATCGGCAAATGGCCAATTCCGACAACTTCAGCCCGCACAGCCGCGAAGACATCACCGACTGGCTGGAGAAAGAGGCGGACTGACCGGGCCGCCGTGCGGTAGGGTGGGTCGAGCGTACTCGCGAAGACCCACCGGCGCGCCGCAGGTCTGAACATCTTTCGGTGGGTCTTCGCGAGTACGCTCGACCCACCCTACGAATCGGGCGTCGCCGCCGCACCATCGAACGTCATATCCTGCGGCGGGGCTGGCAGCGGCAATGCAACGCCGGAACTGCGGCGCTGGTCGATAAACCACTGAATCACGGAGAAAAAGACCGGCGTCAGGAAGATGCCGAACAGGGTCACGCCCAGCATGCCGGCGAACACGGCGCTGCCCAGGGTGCGGCGCATCTCCGCGCCGGCCCCTTCGGCGAAGACCAGCGGCACCACGCCGAGGATGAAGGCCAGTGAAGTCATCACGATGGGCCGCAACCGCAGGCCGCACGCTTCCAGGGTCGCTTGCGTCCGATCCGCGCCGGCCAGCCGGCGGGTCCGCGCGAATTCCACGATCAAGATGGCGTTCTTGCATGCCAGGCCGATCAGCACCACGAAGCCCACCTGCGTGAAGATGTTGATGTCCGTGCGCGCCAGCAGCACGCCGGCCACCGAGCAGAGCAGGCACATGGGCACCACCAGGATCACCGCCAACGGCAGCGACCAGCTTTCGTACTGGGCCGCCAGCACCAGGAAGACCAGCACCACGCCCAGCGCGAAGACCAGCAGCGCCGTGTTGCCCGTTTGCAGCTGCAACAACGCCAGCTCCGTCCATTCGGCGCGCATCGCCCAGTTCAGCTCCCCTTCCGTAATTTTTTGCAGCTCCGCAATGGCCTGCCCGGAGCTGACGCCCGCCGCCGGGGTGGCGTTGATCGGCACCGCCGGATACAGGTTGTAGCGGATGAGGAGCACCGGCCCGCTGACGCCGCGAATGGTGGCCAGGCTGCTCAACGGGACCATGTACCCGCGCTCGCTGCGGACGCGCAGCTGCCTGAGATGCTCCACCTGCTGACGATAGCCGCCCTCCGCCTGGGCGATCACCTGCCAGGTCCGGCCGAACTTGTTGAAGTCGTTGATGTACAGCGAACCGAGCGACACTTGCAGGGTGTTGAAGATTTCGCCGATGGACACGCCCAGCGAGCGGGCCTGCGTGCGGTCGATGTCCAGGTAGAGCCAGGGTGTGTTGGCCCGGAAGCTGGTGAACAGGTCGTGCAAATCGTGGCTCTGGCCGCCTTCCTCGACGATCCGCTCGGCCACCTCCTGCAGCGCGTCGAGCGGCGCATCCCCCCGATCCTCGACGACGATCTTGAACCCGCCGGCCGTCCCCAGCCCTTCCAGCGCGGGAGCGCCGAAGACGTTGATCGTGCCGTCCGGCACCTCCGCTTGCAGGGCCTGCCGCAAGCGCTCGGCAATGGCCTCGCTGGTCAGGTCCGCCCCGCGCCGGTCGTGGAAGTCGTCCAGCATCACGTACATCGAGCCGAAATTCGGCGCGTTGGCGTTGAGCAGGATCGACTGCCCGGCGATGGCCACGGTATGCCGAACGCCCGGCGTGCGCAGGGCAGCTTCCTCGATCTGCTTCACCACGCGCTGGGTCCGCGCCACGGAAGCCGAATCGGGCAGCTGCAGGTTCACCAGCAGGTAGCCCTTGTCCTGCGTGGGGATGAACCCCTTGGGAGCGTTGACGAACCCCAGGTACGTCAGCGCCACCAGGCCGCCGTAGATGAGCAACACCAGCACGCTCACGCGCAGCAGCGCGGCGACGGTGCGCGTGTAGCCGGTCGTCAGGCGGTTGAATCCCCGATTGAAGCCGTGAAACAGCCAGCCCAGGGTGGCGTTCAGCGGCCGGCTCACCAGCCAGCCGGCCAGCAGCCCCACGGTCAGCGCCACGCCCACTTGCACTTCGTAAGCCGGCAGCACGCGGGCCAGCACCGGAGTCAGGTATTCCCAGGCCAGCCAGGCGCCCGCC
>JAGVLI010000591.1 GCA_020054355.1 Planctomycetales bacterium
CGGCTTCGCCAACCAGCCCACCTCCCGGCAGCGCGACGACGGCTTGCAACTGACCGACTGCTACATCACCGCCTGCGTCCGCTGCGCGCCGCCGGACAACCAGCCGACGACCGAGGAGCGCGACCAGTGCCTCGGTTTCCTCGTCGAAGACCTGCGCTTGCTGCCGACCGTGCGGTGCATCCTCTGCCTGGGCGGCTTCGCCTGGGATGGCATCCTGCGTGCCCTACGGCAACTGGGCCATGCCGCCAAGCGCAAGCCGAAGTTCGGCCACGGCGCGGCAGCGCGCATCGGGCCGTATGCCTTGTTGGGCTGCTATCACCCCAGTCAGCAGAATACGTTCACGGGCAGGCTGACGGAGAAAATGCTGGACGAGGTGTTGAGCCGGGCGCGAAGTCTGGCACAATGATGCGCAGGAGGGTCGGCCACCGCATGTACATTCGCCAGGTTAAATTACAGGATTTGCGCGGCTTCCAAACCGTCAAGTTGAAGTTTGAGCGGCCGGGAGGAAAGTTCGCCGGCTGGGTCGCGATCACGGGCGACAACGCATCCGGAAAAACAGCCCTGTTGAAAGCCATCGCGTTGTGCCTGCTCGGCCCCGAAGCGATTCGCTCGCTGCAACCTTCCTTGCGTGGTTGGGTTCGCGCCCATTGCGCTGAAGCCAAAGCGAAAGTCGAATTGGTGACGGGCAGCCGCGACCATTTCATCGAAGACCGAGAACCGGCAAAGGTGTTCTGGTCGAAGCTGAACATTGTCGCGGCGGACGTTGGCGAACCGTCGCTGCACGCGCTTCGCAACTACAAGGGTGCGGAAAATCCCAAATACGGTCCCTGGTCGGAAGCCGCTCAGGGCTGGTTCTCGGCGGGATACGGCCCGTTTCGCAGGTTGTACGGCGCTGCGCCGGATGCGCAGTCGATCATGGGCGGTCCGAGCCATGTCGCACGATACGCGACGATGTTCAGCGAGGTCGCTACGCTGGGAGAATGTGAAGTCTGGCTGAAAGACCTGCACGCGAAACGGCTGGAAGGCCGTCGGCAGGAATCCGAGACGCTGCAGCAGCTGATCGAGTTCCTGCAAGACGACTTTCTCCCCAGCGGCCTGGCGGTTGACCGTGTAGACTCGGATGGGCTTTGGCTGCGGAGCGCCAACGACGTCGTACTCCCCATGGCCGATGTGAGTGAGGGCTATCGGGTGGCCCTGGCCTTGCTGCTCGACATCGTGCGGCACATGGTCTTGAGTTTCGGCCACAAGGGGCTGATCCAGCTGGTGAATGGTCAGCGCATCCTGCCCCATGAGGGCGTGGTGTTCATCGATGAAGTCGACGCGCATCTGCATCCGGAATGGCAACGTCAAATCGGCTTCTGGCTCAAGCAGCGGTTTCCCCATGTCCAGTTCATCGTCACGACGCATAGCCCCTTGATTTGCCAGGCTGCCGATGAGCGGATGATTTTTCATCTGCCGTCGCCGGGAACCGCGCTGGAGCCTTTCCAGATCGGCGAGCGGGATTATCGGGAGATCATTGCCTCTAGGCCCGACCAGATTTACCGTAGCCCCGCCTTCGGGATGAAACATACTCTTTCTCCTCCGATGGTGGCTGCCAGCCATCGCTACGCGAACTTGAAGGCGAAACAGCTGGCGGGATTGTTGTCCGCAAGCGAACATTCGGAGATGCAGCGATTGCGCGAGCGCATCACCAGCAACGGCCACGAGAACGGCAATCCATGAAACGGCTCGTTCGCCGCGCTCTGCCGCCCGCGGCAGTCAACTACTTGCAGCGTAAACAAGTCCAGGTTGACGCTGGTCAAGAGGTTCACAAGACCTGGAAAAATGCGCAAAGGACCCAGAAGATGGCCACGGTTGCCGCCGTGCTTCGGGAAATGACCGGCGCACACGACCGTTGCATGTTCTGCGGCGATTCGCGCGGTACGGATACCGAACATTTCTGGCCCAAAACCCGCTATGCCGATCGGGCTTTCCGCTGGGAGAATCTGCTCAGAATCTGTGGCGGCTGCAATCGCCAGAAAGGCGACCAGTTTCCACTGCGGGGACGGCTGCCCTTGTTGATCGACCCCACGGTGGAAGACCCCTGGGACTTTCTCGTCTTCGAGCCTGTCACCGGCATCATTGCAGCCCGAATTGACGGTGCTTCTGGGGAACCACATCCCAAGGGTGTCACTACGCTCCAGGAGCGGCTTCTGCCGCTCAACATTGAAGCGATCAAGCTCAAACGCCAGGCAACGCAACGAAATCTCGAACGAGCAGTTGCACGATTCCTGGGTGATATGGTTCGCGGAGCCGCCCTTCCCCAAGCCCGCGCGGAACTGCACCAGGCTGTCCAAGACAACGACGCTCACGGTCTCGCGCAATGGTATTTCAGGAGAGATGGCAGCAACGAACCACCCTTTCGCGAACTCCGCGCCAACTATCCGGAAATCTGGCAATCGATCCAGGCGGTCATTTGACCCTGGTACGCGATCCAGAGCAGCCGCAGGCTTCACGCCAGCCCCGCGCTCTTCAGCTTCGTCTTGGCATCCTTGGCTTGCTTGGCCTTGGGCGACTTCTTCAGCAGCCAACGCAGCACCTGCGCGCCGAACTCCCGTTCCGCGCCCGAACCCTCGACGAAATGAAAGCCCAGGTAGAAGAGGTCTTCCGGCTCCAGCCAGCTGGCTTTCTCGAGGTAGGCTTGCGGCGCGGTTTCGTGATTGTGCAGCAGCCGGGCGAACTGGTGCAGCGCCGGATCGGCTTGCC
>JAGVLI010000671.1 GCA_020054355.1 Planctomycetales bacterium
TCATCGAACTGCTCCGTCAGGGCGAGGAAAGCGCACAAGCCGCCGAGTCCAACGGCGCGAGCAATGGCAGCACCGAGTCGGCACGGCATCAAGGCGGCAAGCGTCGCCAGCGGACCTCCGCCGGCTCCCGAGGGAAAGACTGACATGGCACCGACCGAACAGCCTGGCAAGCAGGGTCTGTACGATCCCTGGTACGAGCACGATGCCTGTGGCGTCGGCTTCGTCGTCGATCTGAAGAACCGCAAATCGCACGACATCATCGCCAAGGCGCTGCAAATCCTGCTCAGCCTGAAGCACCGCGGCGCTTGCGGCTGCGAGGCCAACACCGGCGACGGCGCGGGCATCATCGTCCAGACCCCGCACCGCTTCCTGCAGAAGGAATGCGCCCGGCTCGGCTTCGACCTGCCCGAACCGGGCCTCTACGCCGTCGGCATGGTCTTTCTGCCCAGGGACGCCGCCGACCGTGCCCACTGCGAGCAGCTGTTCGAGTCCATCGTCCGCGAGGAAGGCCAGCAGGTGCTGGGCTGGCGCGACGTGCCGACCGACAACTCGCCCCTCGGCCCGACCGCGAAGCGCACCGAGCCGACCGTCCGGCAAATCTTCGTCCAGTCCCAGGGGCTGCTGCCCGAAGCCTTCGAGCGCAAGCTGTTCATCATCCGCCGGCGCGTCGAGAACGCGGTGCGCGCCTCGTCGCTCGCGCAGAAGCAGATGTTCTACGTGCCCAGCTTCTCCTGGAAGACCCTGATCTACAAGGGCATGCTCAACCCCGACCAGGTGCCGGTCTACTATCCGGACCTGAGCGACCCGACCATGGAATCCACCCTGGCGATGGTGCATTCCCGGTTCAGCACCAACACCTTCCCCAACTGGGCGCGGGCGCATCCCTACCGCTATCTCTCGCACAACGGCGAAATCAACACGCTGCGCGGCAACGTCAACTGGATGCACGCCCGCGAGAACATGTTCCAGTCGAAGAACTTTGGCGACGATATCAAGAAGTTGCTGCCAATCATTGACGAATCGGGCAGCGACTCGGCCATGTTCGACAACGCCCTGGAAATGCTCGTGCTGGCCGGCCGCTCGCTGCCGCACGCCGTGATGATGATGATCCCGGAGCCGTGGTCGAGCCACGAGACCATGAGCGCCGAGAAGAAGGCGTTTTACGAATATCACTCCTGCCTGATGGAACCCTGGGACGGCCCCGCGTCGATCGCCTTCACCGACGGCGTCCGCATCGGCGCGGTGCTGGACCGCAACGGACTGCGCCCCTCGCGCTACTACGTCACCAAGGATGGCCTGGTCATCATGGCGTCCGAGGTCGGCGTGCTGGACATCGCGCCCGACAACGTGCTGCACAAGGGCCGCTTGCAGCCGGGCCGGATGTTCCTGGTGGACAGCGAGCAGGGCCGGATCATCGCGGACGAGGAGCTGAAGTTCAACATCGCCACCGAGAAGCCCTACGGGCACTGGGTCCGGGCCAGCATGGTCTCGCTGGAGAGCCTGCCCGAACCGCCGCACGTCCACGAACCCGATCACAAGACCGTGCTGCTCCGCCAGCACGTCTTCGGCTACACCAGCGAGGACCTGAAAATCCTGATGGCCCCGATGGCCGAAACCGGCGGCGAGGCACTCGGCTCGATGGGCAACGACGCCGCCCTGGCAGTGCTCTCGGACCGGCCGCAGCTGCTCTACAACTACTTCAAGCAGCTCTTCGCGCAGGTGACGAACCCGCCGGTGGACGGCATCCGCGAAGAGATCATCATGTCGATGGAAACCACCGTCGGCGCGGAGCAGAACCTGCTCGAACCCACGCCCAAGTCGGCCCGGCAGATCAAGCTCAAGTCGCCCATCCTCAAGAACGAGGAACTCGAAAAGATCCGCCACCTCGACGGCACCCTGGCGGGCCGCTTCAAGACGAAGACGATTTCCATCCTCTTCCCGGCGAAGGACGGCGCGGCCGGCTTGCGGAAGGCGATGGAGGACATCTGCCAGCAGGCCAGCCAGGCGATTGCGGAGAAGCACGACTTCCTGATTCTCTCCGACCGCGGCGTGGACCGGGACCACGTGCCGATTCCCGCGCTGCTGGCGACGGCGGGCGTCCACCATCACCTGATCCGCGAAGGCACCCGCACCAAGGTCGGCTTGATCCTCGAAAGCGGCGAGCCGCGCGAGGTCCATCATTTCGCCTTGCTGATCGGCTACGGCGCGGGCGCGATCAATCCGTACCTGGCCTTCGAGACGCTCGACGACATGATCCACCAGGGCCAGCTGCCCGGCGTCGATCACAGCAAGGCGGTGAAGAACTTCGTCAAGGCGGTCGATAAGGGCGTGGCCAAGGTCATGTCCAAGATGGGCATTTCGACCGCGCAGAGCTACTGCGGCGCGCAGATCTTCGAAGCGGTCGGGCTGAGCAAGGAGTTGGTGGACCAGTACTTCACCTGGACGCCGTCGCGCGTCTCCGGCATCGGCATCGATGTGGTCGCCGAGGAAGCCCTGGCCCGGCACCGCAACGCCTATCCCGCCTATCCAACCAATGGCCGGACGCTCGACGTGGGCGGCCATTACCAGTATCGCAAGGAAGGCGAGTATCACCTGTTCAACCCCGAAACCATCCACAAGCTGCAGTACGCTTGCCGGACGGGCAACTTCCAGGTCTTCAAGGAATACAGCGAGCAGGTGAACAACCAGTCGAAGCGCCTGGCCACGCTGCGCGGCCTGTTCGATATCAAGTTCCCGGAGCAGGGCATCCCGATCGGGGAAGTCGAATCGGTCGAGGACTTGATGAAGCGCTTCAAGTCGGGCGCGATGTCCTACGGCTCGATCAGTCAGGAAGCCCACGAAACCCTCGCCGTGGCCATGAACCGCATCGGCGGCAAGAGCAACACCGGCGAGGGCGGCGAAGACCCGGCCCGCTACGTCCTCGAAGCGAACGGCGATTCCAAGAACAGCGCCATCAAGCAGGTGGCCTCCGGCCGCTTCGGCGTGACTAGCGTTTACCTGGTCAACGCCAAGGAGCTGCAGATCAAGATGGCCCAGGGCGCGAAGCCCGGCGAGGGCGGCCAGCTGCCCGGCCACAAGGTTTATCCGTGGATCGCCAAGGTCCGCCACTCGACGCCCGGCGTCGGCCTGATCTCGCCGCCGCCGCACCACGACATCTATTCCATCGAGGACCTGGCCGAGCTGATTCACGATCTGAAGAACGCCAACCATCACGCACGGATCAGTGTGAAGCTCGTCGCGGAAGTCGGCGTCGGCACCATCGCCGCCGGCGTCTCCAAGGCCCATGCCGACGTGGTGTTGATCTCCGGCCACGACGGCGGGACCGGCGCTTCGCCGCTCACCAGCATCAAGCATGCCGGCGCGCCCTGGGAACTCGGCCTGGCGGAAACCCATCAGACGCTGGTGCTGAACGACCTGCGCAGCCGGATCGCGGTCGAGGTGGACGGCCAGCTCAAGACCGGCCGCGACGTGCTGGTCGGCGCGCTGCTGGGCGCGGAAGAGTTCGGCTTCGCCACCGCCCCATTGGTGGCGATGGGCTGCGTGATGATGCGCGTTTGTCATCTCAACACCTGCCCGGTCGGGGTGGCCACGCAGGACCCCCGCCTGCGCAAGAAGTTCACCGGCGATGCCGACCACGTCGTCCAGTTCATGAAGTTCATCGCCCAGGAGCTGCGCGAGCTGATGGCCAAGCTGGGCGTCCGCAAGCTGACCGACCTCGTCGGCCGGACGGACCTGCTCGAAACCCGCCAGGCCGTGGCGCACTTCAAGACCAAGGGCCTGGACTTCTCGGCCATCTTCCATCAGCCCCAGGTCGGCCCGGAGGTCAAGCGCTTCTGCCAGATCGGCCAGGACCACAACTTGCAGAATGCCCTGGACAACACCACGCTGCTCGACCTGTGCAAACCCGCCCTGGAGCGCGGCGAGCAGGTGCGGGCCACGCTGCCGATCAAGAACGTCAACCGCGTGGTCGGCACCATCACGGGCAGCGAACTGACCCGGCGCCACGGCGCGAAGGGCTTGCCCGAGGACACGATTCAGCTCCACTTCAAAGGTTCGGCCGGCCAGAGCTTTGGAGCGTTCATTCCCAAGGGCATGACGCTGCAGCTCGAAGGCGACGCCAACGACTACGTGGGCAAGGGCCTGTCGGGCGGCAAGATCATCGTCTATCCGCCGGCCGGCTCGACATTCGTCGCCGAAGACAACGTCATCGTCGGCAACGTCGCCCTCTACGGCGCGACCGACGGCGAAGCCTACATTCGCGGCATGGCCGGCGAACGCTTCGCGGTGCGCAACAGCGGGGTGCAAGCGGTGGTCGAGTCCGTTGGCGATCACGGCTGCGAATACATGACGGGCGGCAAGGTGATCGTGCTCGGCCCGACCGGACGCAACTTCGCGGCCGGCATGTCCGGCGGCGTGGCCTACGTCCTCGACGAGGTCGGCGACTTCCCGCGCCACTGCAACCTGGAAATGGTCAAGCTCTTCAAGCTGGAAGACGCGGAAGAGATCGAGCAATTGCGAAAAATCATCCGCAAGCATGCCGACTACACCAAGAGCGACCGCGCCTGGAAGGTGCTGGCCCTCTGGGAAGAACTGGTGCCGAAGTTCGTCAAGGTTTACCCGAACGATTACCGGCGTATGCTCGAAACGCAGAAGCGCTTCAAGGCGACAGGGCTTTCGGAAGAGGAAGCGGTAATGGCGGCCTTCGAGGAGAACGCCAAGGATGCGTCGCGGGCGGGGGGGAAGTAAGCGATGTTTGGCGACGGTTCGCTGACGTTTCGGGAGTTTGCCATGCGCGAGCCGCTGCCCCTGGCGACGATCCATGACGCGGTGCTGGAGTTCCTGCGCGGTCGCAAGGACGCTGTCCTCTTCGGCGCGCAGGCAGTCAACGCCTACGTCAAAGAGCCACGGATGACGCAGGATGTGGACATTGCCTCGACACGCGCTGAGGAACTGGCGGAGGAGTTGCGGAAGTTTCTGAACGAGCGGTTTCATATCGCCGTTCGGGTTCGCTCTGTCCGTGAAGGCATCGGCTTCCGTCTCGATCAAGTGCGTAAGCCGGCGAACCGCCATCTGGTCGATCTGCGGCTGGTCGCGGTATTGCCGCCAGCGCAGCGCGTCAAGAAAGTGCTGGTCGTTACGCCGCCGGAGTTGATCGCCAACAAAGTGATGAGCATGGTGAATCGGCAACATCAAGCCAAGGGCATCATCGACAAGGCCGACGTGTATCGGGTGCTGTTGGCGCTTCCCGAATTAAAAGCGGAGGAAGGGCCGGTGGCCGAACGGCTTCGCGCGGCGGATGCGCCAGACGAAGTCATGGCGGCTTGGAGGGAACTGGTCGCTGAGGAAATCCTGCCCGAGGACGATGAGGAGGGATATTGACCTGAAAGAAGCGGCTGCGGGCACAGGATCGGCCGGCGGCAGAGGCGGCCAGGGCGCCCGTCAAGGAAAACGCCAAGGATGCTTCTCGGGCGGGCGGGAAGTAACCGCCCCGCGAAGTAGGAACGATTTCATGTGGGCTTTCACAATCCATGACTTGCGACCAACTGGCGGACTCTCATTCGACCTTCGGGATGTCCTCTGGGCACTGGAACCGTCGATCAAAGGCTACTCATGGCTAATCACGAAGCTGGACTGCTCCGGCGACGATGTCATCGAGGAGATGTGCAAATTCGTGGAGGAAGGGACTAGGGATGGCAGTCTTGGGCTGCTTCTTGGATGGAAAGAGCTAAATGACATCGCGTTCGGCAACATTCATCAGACAATCGATGCTGAACTGACTGGACTACCGCCTGGAACGCTACGAGAGGATTCATTCAAGAACGTCAAGATTGCCGAGCTTGGACCGCCCACTCCCAAGACGATCATCATCCGGGCAATTGATAGTTCTTTTTTCGAGGTGGTCACGACATTGCCTGAGCATGAAGCACTCCTCCGCCGCGCTTTCCGTGATGTTCGTGTGCAGAGTGAGTGGTAACCCGGTACCCCCTTGGTCGCAGCGACTTTGGCGGCACTGAGCAAAGGGATCGTCGATATGGGCAAGCCAACTGGGTTCCTCGAATTCCCCCGCGAACTGCCGCTGGCCGTCGCCCCGGCGGAGCGCATCGGCAACTGGCAGGAGTTCCACGAGCACGCCGAAGAACAGCTGCTGCTCAAGCAGATCGTTCGCGGCCTGTAATTCGGAGTCTGGTCATGTTTGGCGACGGCGCACTGACATTCCAGGAGTTCGCGATGCGCGAACCGCACCCGCTGGCGGTCATTCACGATGCGGTCCTGGAGTTCCTGCGCGGCCGGAACGATGCGGTCGTTTTCGATGCCCAGGCGGTGAACGCCTATGTCAAGGAACCGCGCATGACTCAAGACGTGGACATCGCTTCCACGCGGGCCGTGGAACTGGCGGAGGAGTTGCGGAAGTTTCTGAACGAGCGGTTTCATATCGCCGTTCGTGTTCGCACGGTTCGCGAGGGATTGGGCTATCGCATTTACCAGGTGCGGAAACCCGACAATCGCCATTTGGTCGATGTCCGCCCGGTCGATGCTCTTCCCCCCGCTCAGCGGGTCAAGAAGGTCCTGGTAGTAACGCCTCCGGAACTGATCGCCAACAAAGTAGCGAGCATGGTCGGCAGGGGGAAGAAGCGAAAAGGCATCATGGATCATGCCGATCTTGCCATCTTGCTTCTGACCTTTCCGGAGCTCAAGGCGGAGGAAGGCCCCGTCGCGGAACGGCTTCGTGCCGCCAGCGCCTCGCCCGAAGTCATGGCCGCCTGGAAGGACCTGGTGGCCGAGGAGATCCTTCCCGAGGACGAGGACGACAAGTTCGTGCGCGGGGCGGACGAAGAAGACGAATAGAGGTTGCATCATGGGTAAGCCAACTGGGTTCCTCGAATTCCCCCGCGAACTGCCGCTGGCCGTCGCCCCGGCCGAGCGCATCGGCAACTGGCAGGAATTCCACGAGCATGCCGACGAGTCCATGCTCCGCAAACAGGGTGCGCGCTGCATGGATTGCGGGGTGCCGTTCTGCCATACCGGTACCCTCATCGCGGGCATGGCGGCGGGCTGCCCGATCAACAACCTCATTCCCGAGTGGAACGACCTGGTCTATCGCGGCCTCTGGCGCGAAGCCAGCGAACGGCTGCACAAGACCAACAACTTCCCGGAATTCACCGGCCGCGTCTGCCCCGCGCCCTGCGAAGGCTCCTGCGTCCTTGGGCTGAACGAGCCGGCCGTCACCATCAAGACCATCGAGTGCGCCATCGTCGATCGGGCCTTCGAGGAAGGCTGGATCGTGCCCGAACCGCCGGCCAAGCGCACCGGCAA